>QHVP01000414.1:514-3823 GCA_003222295.1 Acidobacteriota bacterium
AACCCGATCCCGGACATCATGCCGAGCAGGAGGCCGTTGATCGGCTTGCGCATCTTGTTCGTGAAGAGGGCGAGCGCGATCAGGGGGATGGCCTTGGTCAGCTCTTCGCGCACGCCCACGCCGAACACGTAGCCGCTGAGGCGGAAGGCGAGGAAGTTGCGCGTGATCAGCCAGCCCGTGATGTCCACGGGCGTGAAGAGCCACAGCTCGAGGATGGGCAGGCCGATGAAGCAGGTGAACAGCACGGTCCCGAAGGCGAGCCGGAAGCTGAGGTCGCGGTCGGCGAACAGGCGGTAGAGGAGGAGCGACCACAGCGCCATCGACCACAGGGCCAGCCCGTACAGGATCGCGTGGTTTCCCTGCAGGATCTCGATGGCGAGGGGCACCACGGCCACGAAGACCAGGAAGCGGAAGACGGGGCTGCGGATGATCTCGCTGCCCGTGATCTTGTCGAGGAGGACGGCCTCGCGCAGGGAGACGCCGAAGGCCTCCTCGATGTAGTCGAGGTCGAACGAGGCGGTGGGCGCGGACGCCGGCCGACCGCAGGCGCCGCAGAATCGCGCCCCGGCCACGAGTGGCCGCCCGCAGAACGTGCAAACCACGGCGCCGGATTATAGGCTTTGAAAGTGACTCCTGCTGCCCTCGAGACCTTCCCCAACCGCCATCCCGGCCGCGATTACACCATAGTCCATACCTGCCCGGAGTTCACCGCCGTCTGTCCCAAGACCGGCCAACCCGACTTCGGGACCATCCGGATCACGTACGTGCCCGACCGCGAATGCGTGGAGCTCAAGAGCCTGAAGCTCTACCTGCAGTCCTACCGGAGCCGCGGCATCTACTACGAGCACGTGACCAACGTGATCCTCGACGACCTGGTGGCGGCCATGAAGCCGCGGCGCATGACGGTGGAAGGGGACTTCCGCGTGCGCGGGGGGATCTCCACGGTGGTGCGGGCCGAGTACGAGGCGCCGGCGCGCGGCCGGGGCCGTCGCCGGTGATCTAGCCGCCGTTCATCCTCGCGCGGCGCTTCGTGGCCGGTCCGGACCCGGAGTCGGCCATCGCCGCCGGCCGGCAGCTCCACGCGCGCGGCATAGGGGCCACCTTCGACCTGCTGGGCGAAGACGTCCTCGACCGGGAGGCCGCCGTCCGCAGCGCGGAGGCGAACAAGCAGCTCCTGCGGCGGATCCCGGTGGAGATCGAGCGCAACATCTCGATCAAGCTGACCATGTTCGGCCTCAACATCTCGGGGGAGTTCTGCCGGGAGAACGTGGCCGGCCTGCTGGACACCGCGCGCGAGGTCGGCGGCTTCGTCCGCATCGACATGGAAGGCTCGAAGCACACGCAACGGACGCTGGACCTGTTCCATCGCCTCCGTGAGACCTACGACAACGTCGGCATCGTCCTCCAGGCCTACCTGCACCGCACGCCCGCCGACGTCAAGGAGGCGATCGCACGCGGCGACCGCGTCCGGCTCTGCAAGGGCGCCTACAGGGAGCCGCCGGAGGTCGCGCACCAGGACATGGAGCACATCCGCAAGGCCTACCGGGAGCTGGCCCATCAGCTCCTCGACCACGGCAGTTATCCCGCCATCGCCACCCACGACGAGATCCTCGTCCGCGACACCCTTGGCTACGCGTCGGTGCAGAAGATCCCGCCCGACCGCTTCGAGTTCCAGATGCTGTACGGGCTGCGGCCGCGACGCTGGGACGAGCTGGTCGCGGCCGGCCACCGCGTGCGCGTCTACGTGCCCTACGGGACGCACTGGTTCCCGTATTTCTACCGGCGCCTGCGCGAGCGGAGGGAGAACATCTACTTCGTGCTCAGGAACCTGCTCGGCGGCTAGGGCATCTCGGCCCATCCCGCCAACAAGAGCAAGCAGCGAGGAGCCGATTCACTCGGCGACGAGCGAAAGAGGGGGTAGCGCGAAGCGCGCAGGGGGATGCATCCGCCGGGCGAGGCGCATCCCCCTGAGTTTTCTAGGTCGCGGGTATCTGATGTCGCCGTTCCCGATACTCGGCCACGAACAAGCGCACGATGCGCGGATCGAACTGCGTGCCCGCGCAGGCCTCGAGCTCCGTGAGCCCCTCGTCCGGCGAGCGCTGCTTGCCGTGCGGGGTCACCCGTGTCATCGCGTCGAAGCACTCCGCGACCGCGATGACGCGCGCACCGAGCGGGATCTCCTCGCCCTTCTGGCCGAGGGGATAGCCGTCTCCGTCCCACCGCTCGTGGTGGGAATGGATCATGGGGAGGATGTCTTCCCAGAGCGTGATCGGCTTGAGGATCTGCGCGCCCAGGGTCGGATGCTCGCGCATCGCCTTCCGCCCCGCCTCGTCGATGGGCCCGGTCGAGCGCAGCACGGCCGGGTCCACCATGACCTTGCCGATGTCGTGCAGGAGGGAGGCGTAGTGGACGCTGCGCCGCTCCGCGTCGCTGAGGCCGAGGCGCCGCGTCACCATGTCGGCCAGGGCCGCCGTCCCCCGCGAATGGCCAGGGTAGAACACGTCCATGGTTTCCAGACAGGAGATCAGGATGTCCGAGACGTGCGTGAAGAAGTTGACCGACTGCTCCTGGGCCAGCGCGTTCTGGAGGGCAGCCGCCCCCTGGCGCGCCAGCGCGAACAGGAGCTGCTGATCCTCGCCCGAGTACTCCCCTTCCGCGCGTCCAGCCACCACCAGCGCCCCCGTCACCGCGCCCAGGCGCATCGGCGCGGCCAGATAGCCGGGGAGGCGTGTCCGCATGTCGTCGCAGCGAGGCGAATATCGTGCGTCCTGCTTGGCGATCGCGGCCACGACGGGCTGGCCGCTCTCCGCGGCCGCGCGCGCGAGGCCTTCACTGGCCTGCAGGCGCGCGCCCTTGACCGCCTCGACGCCTTCGCCGGCGCCCGCCTCGATCACCCATCCTTCGCCGTGCGTACGGGCGAACATCAGGGCCCGGCTGGCCTCCGACCGCATCAGCTCGCCCGCGGCCCGGACGAGCGTCTCCAGCACGCGATCCTGGTGCGGCTCCGCGGCCAGGCGCGCGCTCACGTCCACGAGGGCCTGGAGCCGGCGGTTCATCTCCGCGACCCGCTCCTGCAGCTCCCGGTTCGCACGGGTGAGTCGCGACCTCCCCGTCGCGTCCTTGATGACCTTGTCCAGGCGCGCGATGTCGAGGTTCGTCTTCTCGAGATAGTCGAACACGCGGTGCTTGATCCCCTGGATGGCGGAGTCCAGGTCCGCGTGGCCGGTCAAGATCAGCACTTCGGTGTCGGGGCTCGCCGCCTTGATCCGATCGCCGAGCTCCAGGCCGGTCATGCCGGGCATGACGAGA
>QHVP01000415.1 GCA_003222295.1 Acidobacteriota bacterium
GGCAGGTCGCGGATCACCTTCTCCTCGACGATGTTGCCCAGCTCGGCGGACGTCGTCTGGAGGAGCTCTGACTGGCCGGTCACCTCGACCGTCTCGGTGGCGGCGCCAACCTGGAGAGTCACGTTGCGCGCCACCGTCTGGTTGACGTCGACGGTGAAGGGGCTGAGCTGAGCCTTGTTGAAGCCGGAGAGCTCGACGATGAGCACGTACGGACCCGGCCGCACGTTGACGAACGTGAAGAAGCCGGAGTTGTTGCTCAGGCGCTCGGCGCGGACGTTCGTGGCCTGGTTGACGAGGGTGACGGTCGCGCCGGGCACGACGGCGCCCGTGGAATCCGTGACCGTGCCGTTCACGCCGCCCATGGAGGTCTGCCCGACGACCCACGCGGGTGCCATCGACACCGCGAGAAGAAGCAGACCTGTCGCCTTGCGCACACTCATCGCTTACTCCTTTGCGTTTCCATGGCGGCCTCGCGCGCGAACGGCGTGCGTCCGCGACACGCATACGAGAGGGATCTCGCACGGCCCGGGAGCTTCATGGTCAGAGTGGAGTGTAAGCGCTTACAAATTTGCCTGTCAACACTGAAATTGCAGATTGTCCGGCGTGCCAATACTGCTATGTCAGTATTCCGCTTCCCTTGCGATGCGCGTTCGCCATATCCTTCCCGTCCCATGGTGCCCGCGCTCCTCGTGCTGGCCGCCGCAGCATCCTCCGTCGACGTGGCGGCCTTCGAGCGCCCACGCGTTCTGGCGGCGGCGGCGCGCTTTCTCGACGAGGATCCACGCACGGTCACGGCCGCGCAATCGTCGCGCAGCGCCGGCGGCCCCCACGACTTCTTCTCCGAGGGCGACTACTGGTGGCCGGATCCCAAGAACCCCGAGGGCCCCTACGTCCAGCGCGACGGGATGACGAACCCCGACAACTTCGTCGAGCATCGCCGCGCCCTCATGCGCCTCAGCGTGCAGGTCCCGACGCTGGCCGCGGCCTGGCGCCTGACCGGCGACGCGCGCTACGCCGCTGCGGCCGGCCGCCACCTGCGCGCCTGGTTCCTCGATCCGGGGACGCGGATGGCCCCGCACCTCCGGTACGCGCAGGCCATCCACGGGATCACGACCGGACGCCCGCAAGGAGTGATCGACACCTTGCACCTGGTCGAGGTCGCGCGCGCGATCGAGGCCCTCGACGGATCACCCGCCCTGTCCGCGGCCGAGGGCGAGGGGGTGCGCGGCTGGTTCCGCGAGTATCTGGCCTGGCTCACCACCGACGAGAACGCGCTCAAGGAGCGCGACGCCAAGAACAACCACGCCACCTGCTGGCTTCTCCAGGTGGCCGCCTTCGCCCGCCTCGTGGGCGACCAGGAGCGGATGGCGTGGGCGCGCGAGAGGTTCAAGACCGTCATCGTGCCCGGCCAGGTCGCGGCGGACGGAAGCTTTCCGGAGGAGCTGCGGCGCACGAAACCGTACGGCTACTCGCTCTTCAACCTCGAGGCCATGGCCGGCGTCGCCCAGACGCTGTCAACGAGAGACGACGATCTCTGGACGTTCGCGCTTCCGGACGGACGCGGACTGCGGCGCGCCCTGGCCTACATGGTCCCGTACATCCGCGACAAGAAGACGTGGCCGAAACCGGCGGACGTCATGTACGACGCGGAGTGGCCGATGCGTCAGGCCAGCCTCCTCTTCGGCGGCCTCGCCCTCGGCCGGCCCGATTACGTCGCGCTCTGGAAGACGCTGCGCGCCGACTCGACCGTGGAAGAGGTCGTGCGGAACTATGTCATCCGGCAGCCCGTTCTCTGGGTCCCTTGACATGTTCGAACTGACCCACAAGGTCGCCGTCGTCACGGGAGGGGCCTCCGGCATCGGCGAGGCCATCGCGCTGCTGTTCGGCAAGCAGGGCGCGCGCGTGAGCGTGCTCGACGTCGACGAGGCGGCGGCACGACACGCGGCGGAGCGGATCGCCCGCGAAGGCGGGCAGGCCGATGCCCAGCGCTGCGACGTGAGCAGCGCCGCCGACACCCTCGCCGCCATGGCCGCCGTCGAGAAGGCCGCCGGCCGCATCGACATCCTGGCCAACATCGCGGGGATCGCCCACGTGGGGACGATCGAGACGACCGCGGAAGCCGATTTCGATCGCGTCTACCGCGTGAACGTCAAGGGAATGTACCTGAGCACGCAAGCCGCCCTGCCCATCATCCTGAAGGGCGGCGGCGGCGTCATCCTCAACATGGCCTCCATCGCTTCGCTCATCGGCATCCCGGAGCGGTTCGCCTATTCGACGAGCAAGGGCGCGGTACTGAGCATGACCCGCTCGATCGCGACCGATTACATGAACAAGAACGTGCGCTGCAACTGCATCTGCCCGGCCCGCGTGCACACGCCGTTCGTGGACGGGTACCTGAAGTCCGCTTATCCGGGCCGCGAGCAGGAGATGTTCCAGGAGCTCTCGGCCTATCAACCCCTGGGCCGCATGGGAACGCCGGAGGAGGTGGCGCAGCTCGCGCTCTACCTCTGCTCGGACGAGGCCTCGTTCATCACGGGGCAGGCCTTCCCCATCGACGGCGGAGTGCTCGTGTTATGAAGCTGATCCGATTCGGCGATCCCGGGCGCGAGAAGCCCGGCCTGCAGCTCGAGGACGGGACGCGTATCGACGCCTCCGCCTTCGGCTCCGACTACGACGAGGCCTTCTTCGGCGGCGGCGGCCTTTCCCGCTTGCGCGAGTGGTCCGCGGCCAACGCCGCCCGCGCCCCCCGCCTCGCGCCCGGCACCCGGCTGGGACCGCCGGTGGCGCGGCCGAGCAAGATCGTCTGCATCGGCCTCAACTATCGCGACCACGCGGCGGAGACGGGCGCGGAGATCCCCAGGGAGCCGGTCATCTTCTTCAAGGCCACGTCTTCCCTCGTGGGACCGGACGACGACCTCGTGACCCCGCGGGGGGCGGAGAAGGTGGACTGGGAGGTCGAACTCGCGGTCGTGATCGGCGCCCGCGCCGCCTACGTCTCGAAGGAAGAGGCCGCGCGCCACGTCGCGGGCTACGCGCTGCACAACGACTACTCCGAGCGCAGCTTCCAGCTCGAGCACGGCGGACAGTGGTCGAAGGGGAAGAGCGCGGACACCTTCGCGCCGCTGGGGCCGTTCCTGGCCACACCCGGGGAGATCCCGCAGCCCCAGGCCCTCGGCATGTGGCTCACCGTCAACGGCGAGTCGCGCCAGAAGAGCTCGACCGCGAACATGATCTTCGACGTGCCGACTCTGGTCAGCTACCTGAGCCAGTTCATGTCGCTGCTGCCCGGCGACGTGATCAGCACAGGCACGCCCGCGGGCGTGGGGCTCGGCATCAAGCCGGAGCCGAAGTACCTCAGGGTCGGCGACGTGGTGGAGCTGGGCATCGAAGGGCTGGGCCGCTCGCGGCAGAGGGTGGCGCCTTCGAGATGAAGCGGTACGTCCTGACCCTGGACCTCAAGGACGACCCGCGCGCGATCGCTCAGTACAAGGCCCATCACCGCGCCGTCTGGCCGGAGGTCCAGAAGAGCCTGCGCCGCGTCGGCGTGCGCGCCCTGGACATCTATGCGCTCGGGCGCCGTCTCACCATGGTCATGGATACCCGCGACGACTTCGACCTGAGGCGCAGCTTCGCCGCCCACGTCCGCTCCGACCCGCGCTGCGCGGAGTGGGAAGCGCTGATGAAGACGTACCAGGAGGCGCCGCCGGGAGCGCGTCCGGGCGAGCTCTGGACGCGGATGACGCGCGTGTTCCATCTGCGGCCGGCGGGGCGGGGACGACGGCGTTGAGCCCGCCGCGCCGCATCGACGCGCATCAGCACTTCTGGCGCTACGACCCCCTCGAGTACGAGTGGATCGACGGGACGATGGCGGCCCTCCAGCGCGATTTCCTTCCCTCCGACCTCGAGCCGGAGCTGCGCGGCGCCGGCTTCGACGCCTGTATCACCGTGCAGGCGCGACAGAGTCTCGAAGAGACGCGGTGGCTGCTCGAGCTGGCCGACCGCCATCCCTTCATCGCGGGCGTGGTGGGCTGGGTCGATCTGCAGGCGCCGGACCTGCGCGCGCAACTGGAGCCTCTGCGGGGGCGGGCCAAGCTCGTCGGGTTGCGCCACATCGTCCAGGCCGAGCCCGACCCTCGCTTCCTGTTGCGCCCCGAGTTCCTGCGCGGCGCGGCCAGCTTGCGGGACCTCGGCTGGCCTACGACATCCTGATCTACCCACGCCACCTGCCGGTGGCGGTAGAGTTCGCCCAGCGGCTGGAGGGACAGGGGCTGGTCCTCGATCATCTGGGCAAGCCGGACATCCGCGGAGGCGAGATCCGTGAATGGGAGCGTCACCTGCGCCGGCTGGCCCGCTGCGGCCATGTGATGGCCAAGCTCTCGGGCCTGGTCACGGAGGCGGACTGGCGGGCCTGGACGCCGGAGCAGATCCGGCCGTACCTCGACGTCGCGTTCGAGTGCTTCGGGTACGAGCGGCTGATGATCGGCTCCGATTGGCCGGTCTGCACGGTGGCGGCGGACTACGGACGGACGATGCGCGTCGTATCGGATTACCTGCGGGGACGGCCCCCGCAAGAGCAGGACGCCGTGCTCGGCGGCAACGCGGCCCAACTGTGGCGGCTGGACGAGAAGGAGAAGCAGGCATGAAGCAGACCGGGAGACTCGCCGTCGCGGCCTTGGCCGTCTCGCTCGCCTGTACCGGCGGAAGCGGTGGCCGCGGAAGCGGGACCAGCGGCGGAGCCGGCGGCGGACCGGCCTCCGGCACCCTGTCCATCGCGGTGATCCCCAAGGGCACGTCGCACGTCTTCTGGCAGAGCATCCATGCGGGCGCGGTCAAGGCGGCCCGGGAAGTGGGCGCGGAGGTGATCTGGCGCGGCCCCTTGCGCGAGGACGACCGCGACAGCCAGGTGTCGGAGGTGGAAGGCTTCGTGAGCCGCGGGGTGTCGGGCATCGTGCTCGCGCCCCTCGACGACAGCGCGCTGGTCGCGCCCGTCACCAGCGCGATGCGCAGCAAGATCCCGGTCGTGATCATCGACTCCGGCCTCAAGGGGGGCGAGTACGTCAGCTTCGTGGCCACGGACAACGGAAAGGGCCTCGGCGGGAAGGGCAAGGTCGTCCTGCTGCGCTACGCGGAAGGGAGCGCCAGCACCAACGAGCGCGAGGACGGCTTCCTGGAGACGATGAAGGCGAGCCCCGGGATCCAGGTCGTGAGCTCGAACCAGTACGGAGGCGCGGACGTCGAGAGCGCGTACAAGAAGAGCGAGACGCTGCTCAGCAACTACAAGAAGCCGGACGGCAGCCTCGGCATCGACGGCATCTTCGCGCCCAACGAGTCGACGAGCTTCGCCATGCTGCGCGTCCTGCAGGACAACGGGTGGGCGGGCAAGGTGCATTTCGTGGGCTTCGACGCCTCCGAGAACCTCGTGAAGGGCCTGGCCAGCGGGCAGATCGACGCCCTCGTGGTCCAGGACCCGATCAACATGGGGTACCTCGGCCTGAAGACCCTCGTCGCGCACATCAAGGGGCAGCCCGTCGAGAAGCGCATCGACACCGGCGTGCGCGTGGCCACGAAGGAGAACATGGACAGTCCGGAGATGAAGGACGTGCTCCATCCGGATCTCACGCAATGGCTCAGGCCCTAGCCAGCGTTCCCCCGCCGCGCCTTTCCATGCGCGGCGTCTCCAAGTCCTTCGCGGCCACCGTTGCCCTCGACGCCGTGGACCTGAGCGTCGCCCCCGGAGAGGTCGTCGCCCTCGTCGGGCAGAACGGCGCGGGCAAGAGCACGCTCATGGCCATCCTGGCCGGAGCCCTCGCGCCGGACGTGGGCGTCATGACTCTCGACGGCCGGCCCTATGCGCCGCGCGATCCCCTGGAGGCGCGGAGGGCGGGGGTGGCCATGATCCACCAGGAGCTCTCGGTGGCCCCGCACCTCTCCGTGATGGAGAACGTCGTGCTGGGCACGGAGCCCGCGCGCGCCGGCTTCGTGCAAAGAGACCGCGCGCGTCGCCTCACCCAGGAGGTGCTGGCCCGCCTCGGGCACGCCGACATCCCGCCCGAAGCCGTCGTCGGCCGCCTCTCCGTCGCCGAGCAGCAGCTCGTGGAGATCGCCCGCGCCTTCGCCATCGGCGCCCGCGTCCTCGTCCTCGACGAGCCCACCAGCAGCCTCGGCCGCGAGGACGTGCGGCGCCTCTTCGAGCTGGTGCGCCGCCTGAAGGCGGATGGCCACGCCGTCGTCTACATCTCGCACTTCATCGAGGAAGTGAAGGAGGTGGCCGACCGCTTCGTCGTGCTGCGCGACGGGCGCAACGCGGGCGGTGGTCCCACCGCGGGGGCCACGCGCGAGGAGATCGTCTCCCTGATGGTGGGCCGCCGCGTAGAGGACCTCTTCCCGCGCTCGGCGCGCCATCCGGGGGAAGCGATCCTCGAGGTGGAGGGGATCGGGCCCGGATCCATCGGCTTCACGCTCCACCGCGGCGAGGTGCTCGGCATCGCGGGCCTGATGGGCGCGGGACGCACGCGGCTGCTGCGCACGCTGTTCGGCCTCGCCCCCGTGCGCTCGGGCCGCATCCGTCTCGGCGCGTACTCCGGCGCCGCCGCGCCGCCCCGGCGCTGGGAGCAGGGCATGGGCCTGCTCAGCGAGGATCGCAAGGGCGAAGGGCTGGCCCTCGGCCTCTCCGTGGCGGAGAACCTCGCCCTTTCGCGGCTTCGCGGTCTCGGACCCGGTCCCCTCGTACTCCCCGCCCGGCTCGCCGCCGCCGCCCGCCGCTGGATCGAGCTCCTGGGCGTGCGCGCGGCCGGCCCGGGCCAGGCCGTGCGCGAGCTCTCGGGCGGGAACCAGCAGAAGGTCGCCCTGGCCCGGCTGCTCCATCACGACGTGGACGTCCTGCTCCTCGACGAGCCCACGCGCGGCATCGACGTGGCCAGCAAGGCGCAGATCTACGCGCTGGTGGACGGGCTCGTCGCGCCTCCCGCCGGGCCGGAGGGCGGACGCGCGGCCAAGGCCGTGCTCGTGGCCAGCAGCGACCTGGCCGAGCTGCTCGGCCTGTGCGATCGCATCGCCGTCATGTGCCGCGGACGGCTCGGCCGGCCACGGCCCGCGGCGGAGTGGGACGAGCACGCGCTCATGATGGCGGCCACCGGCACCGGGGACGCGGCGTGAAGACGCGCGACCTGCTCACCTGCGGCGGGCCGCTGCTCGGCCTCCTCTTCGTCTGCGCGGTGTTCGCGCTGCTCATCGGCCCGCAGTTCTTCCGCCCGGTCAACCTCGAGCTCATCGCGCGACAGACCGCGATCGTCTGCACGGCGGCCCTGGGCATGACCATGGTCATCGTGGCCGCCGGCATCGACCTTTCCGTGGGCTCGATCATCGCGCTCAGCACGGTGGTCATCGCGCTGTTGCTCAAGCGCGACGTGAGCCCGCTCCTGTCCGCGCTGGGCGGGGTGGCCGCCGCCGCCGCCTGCGGGCTCGCCAACGGCATTCTCATCACTCGGCTGCGCGTGGTGCCCTTCATCGTCACCCTGGGCACCATGCTGATCGTCCGCGGCGCGGCCAAGGGGCTCGCCGACGAGCGGCGGATCGAAGCCCCCGCCACCTGGCTCAACGGCCTCCTGCGCACGGTGGAGGCGGGACGCGGGCTCTTCGTCCCTCCCGGGATCTGGGTGCTGCTGGTCCTCGCCCTGCTCATCGCGGGCGTGCTGCGCTACACCGTGTTCGGCCGGCACCTCTTCGCGGTCGGGTCGAACGAACGCACGGCCCGCCTGTGCGGCGTGCGCGTGGAGCGGGTGAAGGTCGCGGTCTACGCGATCTCCGCCGCCCTGGCCGGCGTGGCCGGGGTGATGCAGTTCGCCAAGCTCTCCGTCGGCGATCCCACGGTGGCGGTGGGCCTCGAGCTGGACGTGATCGCCGCCGTCATCATCGGCGGCGGCAGCCTCACCGGCGGCAACGGCACCGTGCTCGGGACCGTGCTCGGCGCGACCATCATGTCCGTCGTGGCCATTGGCTGCTCGCAGCACGGGCTCGCGAACTGGGTGCAGCAGATCGTCACCGGCAGCATCATCGTGCTGGCGGTGGCGCTGGACCGCTGGCGCCAGGGTTCGCGGTCGGTCTAGCCGTCGCCCGTGCCCCACGATGCTAGGATCGGTATCCCGTGGGCCTCCTCCCGCCGACCCCACCCGGCCCCGTCGTCGCCACCGCCGCGCGCATCCGCGCCGCGCGCGCGATCGCGATGCTGGCGGACCTGGCCCAGATCGTGGTCTTCCCCGCTTTCTCGCAGGGCGGACTCTCCCCCGCCAACGACGCGCTCGACGTCGGGGTGGGCATCGCGCTGAGCTGGCTGCTCGGCTGGCACTGGGCCTTCCTGCCCAGCTTCCTCTCCGAGCTCATCCCCATCTGGGACCTGGTGCCGACCTGGACCGCCGCCGTCTGGTACGTGACCAGCGGGGCGCTGCCTCCGGCCGGGGGCCCGCCCGGACCGCCGTCCGCGCGAGTGGAGCCGCCCTCTCCCCCGCCCGCCCTGAAGGGCTAGACGTTTCGGCGTCCGTTGCAGAGGCGATAGGGGACGTTGGTGATCACGATCCCCGAGTAGTTGACCAGGGCCAGGCGCAGGAGCATCGCCGTCTGGGCGTGCAGGAGCTGGTGCCACCATTTCCGCGGCACGAACTGCGGCACCACGATGGTGAGGGTCTCGTTGGGCTGGCGCAGCGACGCGATCTTCTTGATGTACTCGAGCAGCGGCTCCAGGAGCAGCCGGTAGGGCGACTCCAGCACGACCAGGCGCACGCCGTTGCCCCACAGGCCCCATTTGCGCTGCACCTTGGCCGCACCCTCCGCGTCGATGGACACGTAGACGGCGCTGATGTCGTCGGAGAGGGCGTTGGCGTAGCGCAGCGCCTCCACCGTGCCGCAGTGCACGCCGCTGATCGCGATGAGGACGCGGTGGCGCACGACGCGCGGGGCCGCCCCGTAGTCCTCGAGTGAGAGCTCCACTGCCAGCTCGCGGTAGTGGCGATGGATCGCGAACAAGACGGACACGAGGGCGGGGATCACGATGACGATGATCCACGCTCCCTCCGTGAACTTCGTCACCCCGAAGACCACGGCCACGATCGCGGTGAGGACCGCGCCCACGCCGTTGGCCACCATCTTGAGGCGCCAGCGCGTGTCGTGGCGGAGGACGGACCCGCGCTCCTGCACCTCCGCTCCCGGCGCGAGGTGGCCGATCTTCCACCACTGGGACAGCGTGAAGGAAAGGAGCACGCCGATCGCATACAGCGGGATGAGCTGGCTGACGCTCGCGTTGAAGATCGCGATGACCGCGCAAGCCGCGACGGCCAGCACCATGATGCCGCGCGAGTACACGAGCCGGCTGCCACGATAGGTGAGCTGCCGCGGCAGGAATCCGTCGGCGGCCTGCAGGGCGGAAAGCCGCGGGAAGTCCGCGTACGCCGTGTTCGCGGCCATCACGAGGATCATCGTGGTGGCGCCGATGGCGGCCAGGTACGGCAGTCCGCGGCCGCCGAAC
>QHVP01000416.1 GCA_003222295.1 Acidobacteriota bacterium
CGAAGAGGCCGAGCACCATTCCGCCTTCGTTGAGGGTCTCGATCGTCCCGTCACGGCGGATGAGCAGCGGCGGGTTGTGCCCGGCGTTGACGTAGTCGACACGTCCGCTGCCGGGCTCGAGGCGGGCCAGGAAGAAGGTGATGTACTTGCCGGCGGTGACGTTCTGGCAGACGGTGCTGTTGATGCGGCCCACCGCCTCCGCCACGGACTCGTCGGCCCAATGGCCGCGCACGGCCGCGCGCAGGACGGTCATGAGCAGGGCCGCCCCCGTGCCTTTTCCGGACACGTCGCCCAGCGCCATGAGCAGCCGCCCCTCGCTGAGGGAGAAGTCGTAGTAATCGCCGCCGACGGTGCGGCAGGGCCGGTTCGAGCCGACCACGCCATAGCCGCTCACCACGGGCGCCCCGTCCGGGAGCAGGCCGCGCTGGATCTCCGCCGCCACCCGCATGTCGTCCTCGAGCCGGCGCTTCTCCATGCTCTCTTCGAGCAGGCGGACGTTCTCGATCTTGGCCGCGGCCACGTTGGCGAGGGCGGTGACGATGCGCGCGTCCTCTTCGCTGAAGGGCCGGTTCATGGCCAGCGAGTCGAGGTAGACGAGGCCGATCACCGCGTCCTGCTCCGCGGAGGCGGAGGTGAACCACAGGGGCGCGCACAGCGCGGAGCGGATGCCGGTGGAGAGGATCGAGTCCTGGGTGCTGAACGCGGTGTCCTCCATCAGGTTCGGCAGGAGCATCGTCTCGCGGCGCTCGAGGACGCGGCGGGCGATGGAGCGGCTGACCTTGGCCAGCAGGGGCTGGCCGCCGCGGCTGCGCGAGGCCTTCACCGTGGGCTCGGGCGGCGTGCCCTCCAGCAGCAGGATGGCGCCGCGCTCGCAGGGGACGGCGGCGAAGAGCAGGTTGAGCACGTCCTCGAACAGGTCGGGCAGCGGGCGGTGGGCGAGCAGCGACCGGGCGGCCTGACTGAGCACCTCCAGTACCCGGTTCTGCCTCTGCAGCTCCTCGGGATCGATGGAGGGCTTGGTCTTGATGTCGCTCAGCTCCCGGGCCGAGAAGATGCGCGTCCCTTCCGGCGGCTGCGAGTCCTCGTCCACCTCCTCGATCGAGAAGGTCAGGACGTGCTCGCCCAGGGTGATCACGTCGCCATGGCGCAGCCGGCGGTCGCCGTGCACGGGCTCGCCGTTGAGCAGCGTCCCGTTCTTGCTGCCGAGGTCGTGGAGGAAGAAGCTCGCGTCCTTCTTCAGGATCTCCGCGTGATGGCGCGAGAGCCACTGGTCGGGCAGGAAGATGTCGCTGTCCCGCGAGCGGCCAATGGTCACCCGCTCGCTCGCGAGGGGGAACCGCTCGCGTGACCCGTCCCCGGTGTCGATGGAGATCTCCGCCATGGGGGCTGAGGCGCCGATTCTATACCCGCTTCGCGCAGCGCTTCGCGCGGGCGAAGGACGGGGGGGAGGAGTCAGTTGGCGGTGGTCGGGACGGGTGGCCGCCGCCGCTTGACCGCGAAATAACCCTTGCGCACGCGGACTTCGGCGTCCTTGCGCTCGCGGAGCCGGATCTCGATCTCGCGCCAGGTCCCGTCCGGCGCACGTTTCGGCGTGTAGGCCAGCAGGTAGTGGTTGTGCAGCTCGTCCGAGATGCCGTTGAAGATCTTGATCAGCTCGCCGATCTTGTCGGGAAAGAAGAAGGCCCCGCCCGTCTCCTGCGAGATCTTGCGCAGGAACCCGCGCGGGCTGCGCGCGAGCAGGCCCGACTCCCCGCGAAAGCCGATGCAGTACACGGTGGCCTCGACCGAGCGCGCGTAGTCGACGACCTCCTGCTCCTTCATGCTGCTGGTGGTGTCCGCCCCGTCCGTGAACACGACCACCGCCTTGCGTCCGGCCTGGCCCTTGACCCGCTCCAGCCCGTAGTGGATGGCGTCGTACAGGCTGGTGCCGCCCCAGGCCTCGAGCGCCTCCACGAACTGCTCGAGCCGGCCGCTGTCCGCGGTGAACTCGGCGCTGCCCTTGATGCTCTCGTTGAAGGAGACGACGAGGGCGGAGTCGACGTCCTCGAGCTTGTTGACGAAGGCGAGGGCCGCTTCCTGGAGGAAATGCATGTTGTGGCGCATGCTCCCGCTGCAGTCGAGGACGAGGGCGATCGAGAGCGGGACGCGGTCGGCGTCCTTGACTCCCGCTTCCCGGAAGTACGACACCTCCTGGGGCACGCCGTCCTCGAGCACCTCGATGTCCTTGGGGCCGAGGCCGCGCACGAAGCGGCCGGCCTTGTCGTAGACGACCGCGGTGACGGACACGACGTCCACGTCGACTTCGACCCGGAAGGGCGGCGGCGTGGCCGCGCGCGGCGAGGCGGAGGGCACGGGCGACGGCTTCGGGGCGGGTGACTGGGCGAGAAGCGTGCCCGCGCAGGCGACGGCGGCGAGCGTGGCGCCGGCGGAGCGGGCGCCGATCACGTGGTGCGGAGAGCGGGACTGGAGCGTCGCGCCATCCGGCGCAGGAGGAGGATGGCCACCAGGACGAGGACGGTGGCGGCGACCAGGGGCAGGACCACGGTGAACAGGAACATCGTCACCGCCATCACGTCCTCGGCCACACTGATCAGGGGATTGGCCAGCCCGCCCGTGAGCGTGGTCGACGCCGCGCGCAGGACGCTCTTGGCCGCGTGCGGCACCAGGGCGGCGGGTGCTCCCACGGCGACTCCGAGGGCGAGGGCGGTGAGCGGATCGTGGACTTCCCACATGACGGAGGCGGCGATCACCGAGCCCGCGGCCGGCCGCAGCACGGTCGAGAGCATGTCGAGGGCATGGTCCACCGCGGGCACCTTGTCGCCGACGATCTCGATCAGGGTGGCCACGCCGAAGAGCATCAGCGCGCGGTTGCTGCCCAGGAACGCGAAAGACGGCCCGAGGGTCAGGAGGCCGGCGCGCGAGAGCCCGCCGACGAGGAGGAGGGGCAGCCAGGCGCGCAGGCCCGCGCAGGCGGCCAGGCCGATGGCCAGGCTGATCGACGAAACGACGTCGGCCCAGGCCACCGTGTCCACGGATCGAGACTAGGGCCGGGAAAGGAGGGTGTCAAGCCTGGGCGGGCGCCGGCGATCGCTCATTCCGGCGCGATCTCGATCCGGAACGATTCGACGTCGCGCATGTGCTTGCGGACGAACTCCATGTGCCCGCGGTCCTGGCGGAGCTGGATCGGCGTCGGACCTTCCGGAAGCAGGGTGACGGCCGAGGTGGCCATGGCCACGTCGCGCCAGGCGGGGCTGGCTGCGGATCCCTCGTTGGTCTGATAGGCGATGGCGAGACGCCGGCCCTCGCCCGCCGCCCCGGGCAAACCGAGGCGCAGCACCACGCGTCCCGGTTGGACCTGCGGCGGGGACAGGAGCACATTGGGCGCGGCCATGCTGGCCTCGTCGCCGCCGGTGAAGGCGAACGTGTTCACGATCGCACCGGGAAGGTCCTTCGGGTCGAGCGTCGCGTCCGTCCAGGTGGCGACGGGCTCCTCGTCGATCCTCACCTGAAGGCGCAGCGTCGGATCCGGCGGCGCGTCCTTGCGGTCCCAGGCCTGCCAGAAGCTCGCGCCCGTCAAGACGAGGACGAGGTGGGCGGTCGGCACCACCGGCGGCCTTGCCGCGGGAGGCGCCACCGCCGCCCGCTCCACGGCGTGCAGGACCTCTTCCTTTCCGTTCGCGCGTACCAGGCGCTCGATGCGGCTCTTCGGGATCAGGATCGATGCGAAGGGGAGCTGGAACCGAAGCGCGGTCTTGCTCTCCGACGCGATCGTGCCCGTGAGCCGGTCACCATTGAGCAGCCACACCACGACCGGGGGGCCTGGAGTGGGGGCGGCTCTGGGAACCGCAGATGCGGACGGCACAACGTACGGAGACGGAGAGGGAGACGGAGACGGGGCCGCGGGCGGGACCGGCTGCGCGAACGACGTCGCCGCGACGAGGCTGGCCGCGAGCACCGCCGCGCCCCGGCTCACGTCACGAGCCCGCAGGTGAGGCAGCGCGTGGCCTCGCCACTGGCCACGAGCTTGAAGCATTCCACGAAGCAGTCGGGGTCGCTGCACACGCGGTTCCCGCACTCGCACTCCCAGGCGACGTCCGCGGCGCCGGCAAGGGAACGCCCGCAGTTGTGGCACGCCATGGTGACTGGTTTCTCCGCGGCCACCCTTCCCAGCGTGGCGCCTACAATCGCCGCCATGGCGGGTTCCGACGACGATCGCCGCCGACACCCCCGCGTACGGCTGGACGGGCGCACCGGCGGCCGCGCCACCGTATTCGCCGACTTCAAGGTCGTCGCCCTCTCCGAGGACGGCGCCTGCCTCGAGATGTCCACTCCGCTCGCCGTGGATTCGCAATGCGACATCACCCTGAACCTCGCCCACGTGACCGTGGACCTGCGCGGACGAGTCGTCGACGTGGAACCGGCGGAATCGACCTCCGTGTACCACGTCGGCATCTCGTTCGTGAAGGTCGAGGCGCTCGATCGCGCTCTCCTCGAATCCTTCCTCGATCGCGAACGCCAGCGCGCGCGCGCATGATCAGCGAGCCCGTCACCGGAACCGCGCGGGCCCAGGTCCCGGCCCGGCTCCTGGACCTCAGCCTCGGCGGCGCCCTGCTCGACCTGTCGACTTCCCTCGACGTCGGCGCCATCCACGACTTCGCCCTGCAGCTCGACGGCGAAGTGCTCTGGGTGCAGGGCGAGGTGAGGCGCTGCCGCCGCGTGCGCGACGAGGGATTCCAGGTGGGCGTCGAGTTCATCGGCATCGACCCGCACGACCAGAGCCGCCTGCAGTCCTACCTGAAGCAGCGACAACAGTAACTCGCGCCCGTGACGTGCCGGCACCGGCGGGGAGGGTGGTCGCCCTCGCGCGGACGCTCGCGCGCGCTGGAACTCGTCTATCCCACGTAAAGCAATGCGCGCGCTCGCTCCGGTGTCGCGCCACCCGCGGGTGAATGCAGCGACACAGGCCGCGCTCCGGGCGACGCACGCCCCCCCGCCGGTGCCATCACGTCGCGCCCACGCAGCCCGGCATACGTGTCCTCAAGCAAGAGATCAAGAAGCGGTAGAGGTCCGAGTCTCCGCGTCGCGCGCGTGGCGGGTGGTGTGGTTGCCCTGGAGCGGGGCCTCTGTCACTGCAGTCACCCGCGGGACGCGTGACAGCACTGCGGCCACCAGCGGGCTGATTGGCTGCGGAGGGAGCGCGCGCACTGCTTGACGTGGGAAAAACAAGTTCCAGCGCGCGCGAGCGTCCCCGCGAAGGGGCGACCACCCACCCGTTGGCAATCGCGCGGCGCGTCACCCGCAGCGCCTACCGCTTCTTGGGCCCGAGCGACTTCACTTCCAGCGGGTTGTACCGGTGCACCAGGGGCAGGTCGTGCATCGTCAGCAGGCCAGGGCGCGCGGCCATGACCTTGGGGATGCAGTTGACGGTGATGGCGGCGGTGGCGGAGTCACCGGCCACGCCGCCCGCGATCGTCATGTCGATGGGCGGCACGCCGTCGATGAGGATGTGATCGCGCGGCTGCTCGGCCCCCACGTACATCTGCAGGTCGAGGGTGATGGCCAGCTCGCCATTGCGATAGCCGCGCGCGGATTGCTTGATCCCGGCGGCCATGCCCGCCGGGATGCGCAGGTACTCGGTGTCGAGGTCACGCGGGGCGATGGCCGGCTCGAGCGTCTCGTCCACGCGGTCCAGCTTCCAGCCCAGCGCGGACGCGATCATGTGCACCGATTGCGGCAGCCCGACGTGGCGCACCGTTCCTTCCGTCATCGCGCGGCGGAACTGGTTGAGGTTGAGCCCCGCTCCCACCTTGCGCTGCAGCGGCAGCCGCCGCGTCTTCGCGTCCACGACGCGGGTGACGGAGACGCGGGTGACCTCGGCGCAAGGCGCGGTCAGCATGAGGGCGAGCGCGTCCATGGCGTATCCCGGATTGACGCCGGTGGCCAGGACGGAGACCTTTTTCGCGGCCGCCGCCTTGTCGATGTCGCGCCAGGCTTGCTGCTGGTCGGGAACGGGGAAGGCCAGCTCCTCGCACGTCGTGACCACGTGCATGCCGCGCTGGATGAGGCCGAGGACCTGGGGCTTGATCGTCTTGAGCGACGACGAGGTGCAGAGCACGGCCACGTCGGCCCGGGTCCTCTTGATGAACTTGTCGGGGTTGCCGTCGACCTTGATGCGCAGCCTCCGTCCCAGGCCCAGGACGAGGCCGAGGTCCTTGCCGGCCTGGTCGGCGGAAAGGTCGGTGCCACCCACGACCTGCAGGCCGTCGCGATCGAGAGTGAGGCGGGCGATGGATTGTCCGATGGGGCCCAGGCCGATATGGACGACCTTCAGGGTGCGCTTCAGCGCTCTACCTCCAGGCCGGCGACCTCTTCCTCCGCGTCCGCGGCGAGGATCACCGTGGAACCGATCGGCAGGAGGGTCGTGAAGTTCTTGCCTCCGGACTCGAGGGTCACTTCGTAGAAGCCTTCGGGCGACACGCGGACCAGGCGGCCCTTCGCCCCCTTCGCTCCCAACGTCTCGTTGTAGACCTTGATGCCGGCTTCGCGCTCGATCATTAGGGCACCTCTTTCAGCGGCTCCGCCGTTTACAGAGCCTTCAGGCTCTTGCGCACGATCTCCAGAGCGGTGTCCGCCTCCCCCGCGGCGAGGCTGAGCGGCGGACGGAAACGGATCGACCGCGGGCCGCAGGTGAGGAGGAGCAGCCCGTTCGCGATGAGGGTCTCATGGGCCTTCTTGCGCAGCTCCGGAGTGGGCAGGTCGAAGGCGATCATGAGGCCGCGGCCCCGCGCGTTGCTCATGATCCCGCCCAGGTCGCCCTGCACGCCCTCCAGCCCGCGCAAGAGGTGATCGCCGACCACGCGCGCGTTGTCGACCAGGCGGTCCTCCTGGATGATCTCGAGGAAGCGGGCGGAACGGACCATGTCGGTGAGGCCGCCGCCCCAGGTCGAGTTGATCCGCGACGAGACCTTGAAGACGTTCTGCGGCTCTTCGTCCACCTTCGGCCCGACGAGGCAGCCGCAGATCTGCATCTTCTTGCCGAAGGCGAGGGCGTCCGGGGTCAGCCCGAAGTGCTCGTGAGCCCACATCTTCCCGGTGAGGCCGATGCCCGTCTGCACCTCGTCCACGATGAAGAAGCACTCGCTCTCGTCGGCGATGCGCTCGAGGGCCTGGAGGAACCCGGGCCGGAAGTGGTTGTCGCCCCCCTCGGCCTGGATGGGCTCGATGATGATGGCGGCGATGTCGTCGGGGTTGTCCTCGAATGCCTTCCGCACCTGCTCCAGGGCGCGCTGTTCGGCCGCCGCCACGTCGCGCTCCACTTCCGCCGTGACGGGGAAGCGCAGCTTCGGGTTCTCCACGCGCGGCCAGCGGAACTTGGGGAAGAGCTCCGTCTTCTTGGGATCGGTGTTGGTGAGCGACAGCGTGTATCCGCTGCGGCCATGGAAGGCCTCGCGGAAATGCAGGTCATGTTGCCCTTTTTCGCCGGCCACGCCGCGCGCGCGGTTGCGCCGGGCCTTCCAGTCGAAGGCCACCTTGAGCGCGTTCTCGACGGCGAGGCTGCCGCCTTCGATGAAGAAGGTGTAATGAAGATAGGGCGGGATGGCGATGCGCGAGAACGTCTCCACGAACGAGGCGTACTCGACGGTGTACACGTCGGCCAGGGAAGGTTTGAGCTGGGCCACGCGAGAGAGGACCCGGAGGAATTCCGGATCCTTCATCTTGGGATGGTTGTAGCCGATCGGCGTGGAGCCGAAGAACGTCATGAAGTCGAGGTACTCGCGGCCGTGACGGCTGTCGTGGAGCCACGAGCCGTGGCTCCGGTCGTAGTCGAAGACGAGGTCGAGGCCGTCGGCGAGCATGTGCCGGGCGAGCAGACGATGGACGTCCGCGGGTGCGATGGGGGCGGTGGCGGTGGTGGTCATGACCGCAGGGGGCTCCGCTGCTGAGGGTTCACGACGAAGGGGAGGACCACAAAGTCCGTCGAATCAGGTACTTGGCCACCATTTGTTCGGGCAGCCCGCCCGGAAGTGGTCGAATATTAGCATATCGCTCCCCACGCGCTGTGCGCGCCCTCCCGCGGAGGCGCGGCGATGAGCCGCTCCGGCAAGCGGATATAATCCCGCCCGATGGCCAGCGGGATCGACCCGGGCTTCCTGCGTTCCTCCGATCTTTTCGAGAACCAGCCGGACGACGTGCTGCACGCGGTCCTCGCGCAGGGCCAGGTGGAGGACTACGGCCCGGGCGCGATCGTCTTCCGCCAGGGCGACCAGGGGGACCGCCTCTACATCGTGAAGACGGGAGTGCTCGAGATCCTGGCCTCCCCGTCCGATTCCGCGGACCCCGTCCCCGTCGCCTATCTCGGGAAGGGCGAAGTCCTGGGCGAGCTCGCGCTGCTCACGGGGTCGCCGCGGAGCGCGACCGCGCGCTCGCCCGAAAGGGCCGAGCTTTTCACCTTGGAGAAGGTGGTCTTCCTCGACCTGATGCAGTCTCTCGCCGCCTTCAGCCGGAACCTCTGTCTCGTCCTGGCCAAGCGGCTCGAAGCCACGACCCTGAAGGTGCCGCGCACCTCGTCCAAGCAGCTCCAGGGGAACCTGAAGTTCTTCGATCTCGCCACCGTCATCCAGACGCTCATCGGATCGCATCAGACGGGCAGCCTGGTGGTGACGCAGGAAGGGGGCAAGCAGAAGGTCGCGGAGATCTTCTTCTTCAAGGGAAACATCGCCAAGGCGCGCGTCCGGCACCTCAGCGGCGACGACGCCGTCTTCCAGCTGTTCCAATCGGCCCTGGAAGGCGAGTTCTCCTTCACGGGCCGCACGGTGGCGGAAGAGGAGGTCCAGACCGACATCACGATGCCCGCCATCTCGCTGCTCATGGAATCCGTGCGTCTGCAGGACGAGCTGCCGCTCCTGCAGGGCAAGGTCGGCGATCCCGCGCGCGTCTTCCGGCAGAAGGCCTCGCACCTGCAGTGGGAAGACGCGGACACCGTCGAGCTCGCGGCCGCGGTCTGGTCGCGCCTCAAGAAGGGGGCGTCGCTCGGCGAGCTGCAACAGACGGTGCCACGGTGCTCGTACGCCATCTACAAGACGATGCTGGCGCTCATCGAGTCCGCCCAGGTCGAGTAGCCGCGCCTTTCGCCGGGCGTGATACGGAACACGACCGCGGGCGCCGAAGGTGCGTCATCTTCTGCTATGTTTGCCACGGGACCCTGAGCCGTTCTCCTCGAAGGGGAATCCTGCATGACGACCGTGCTTGTCTGTGCCACTCCTGAGGTCGAATCGGACCTCTGCCACACGCTCTTCTGGCGCGACGACCTCGAGCGCTACGTCGCCGATCGCACCGAGGACGCGGGCACGCTTGCCCTCGCCACGGAGCCGCACATCGTCGTCATCGACCTCGCCCTGCGCGGCGCCGACCGGCTGATCACCAACCTCCGCAACCAGCCCCTGCCGCACCCGGTCTCGATCGTGGCCCTGAGCCACGATCCCGCGGACGCGGCGGACCACCAAGAGACGGTGGGAACCGTCGACACCGTTCTCTCGCTGCCCTCGAGCCCGGCCTGGGACGACAGTCTCGTCCAGGTCCTACAGGTCCCCACCCGCAAGCAGGCGCGGTTCGAGGTCCGCTTCGACGTGCTGAGCATGCTGCGCACGAAGCCGGGCACGCATCGCGGGCTCGTGCTCAACATCAGCGCGGGCGGGCTCCTCGTCGAGTGCGCCGGCCTTCCGATCCATCCGGGTGACGACGTCACCTTGAGCCTTCCCATCCCCGGCCTGGGCAAGCCGGTCGAGGGTCGCGCGCGCGTCGTGCGAACGCCCGTCCAGGAGCACATCGGCCTGCGCTTCGAGGCCTTCGCCGGCGACGGGGACGCGAGCGTCCGGCACTTCCTGGCGACGCTCGCCGCCCAGCAGTCGTCCCCGCCCGCCTAGGAGTAGGGGTCTCCCCTAGACCCGGCTCGCCTCTCGGATCTTCTGCTCCAGCGACCGGGCTTCCGCGCGCGCCTCGTCGATCTCGGTGCTCAGTCGCCGCAGGCGCTGCCGCTTCGCCAGGAAGAAGAAGTTCGCCGCTTCCAGGGCCAGGCCGGTGAAGATCGCGACCGCCGCCGCTTCCCAGGCCAGGCCGCTGTCGATGGGATGGTCGTTGCGCATGATCTGCCAGAGCGCGTAGGCCAGCGCGACCCCGAATCCGTTGACCCCCACCCCGAAGCTTCCGCGGGCGTGCCGCAGCTCGGCCTCCAGCCGGTCCGTCAAGCCTTGGTTGGCCTGGAGGGCCTCGCGCAGGGGCCCGACGTCGGCGATCACCAGGCGGGGAGTGCCTTCGCCACGGTAGACCTTGTGGCGCATGCCGCAGCTTCCGCACTTGACGTGATCGCCGTGCTGGTAGCTCGCCGGGACCGAGATCTCCGACCGGCAGTGCGCGCAGCGTAGCTTGTGGACCGCTTCTGCCATGAGGTCACCCGTGTCCGGCCCGCGCGGCAGGGTGGGCGAGAATAGCACGAAGCGATATAAAGACGACATGACGGCAGGAGCCACTTGACGCCCGACGTGATCGTCGTGGGCGGGGGGATCGTCGGCCTGGCCGCGGCCCGCGAGCTGTGCGCCCATGGGGCACGAGTGGTGGTGGTGGAGCGCCGTCGCGTCGGGGAGGAGGCCTCGTCGGCCGCGGCCGGGATGCTGGCGCCGCAGGTGCACGCCGACGCGGACACGGCCCTGCTCGACCTGTCGCTCCGCGCGCGCGATCGCCACCTCCGCCTGGCCGAGGAGCTCGAGGCGGAAACGGGCCTCTCCGTCGAGCTCTCCTCCCTCGGCGCCCTCGACGTCGCCCTCACGGACGAGGACGAACGGTCGCTCTCCGCGCGCGTCGCCTGGCAGCGTGGCCACGCGCTCCCGGTGGAGACCCTCACGGCGGAGGAGCTCCTGCAGGCGGAGCCGAACCTGAGTCCCGCCGTCCGTTCCGGTGCGCTCATCGCGGGCGATCGCCGCGTCGACAACGTGCGGCTCGTGCGGGCGCTCGCCGCCTCCGCGGTGACGCGGGGGGTGTCGCTCCTCTGCGGGCGTCCGGTGACGGCGCTCCTCATCGAGACGGGTCGCGTGGCCGGGGTGAGGACGGGGGCGGAGACCCTGCGCGCGCCCCTCGTGGTGAACGCGGCCGGGGCCTGGGCGGGCCGGCTCGGCGGCGACCCCGATCCGCCGCCCGTCGAGCCGGTCCGCGGCCAGATCGCGGCCTTCGTGGTGGCGCCGGCCCTGCTGCGCCACGTCGTGTGGTCCGCGCGCGGCTACCTCGTGCCCCGGGCCGACGGCCGGCTCCTGGCCGGCAGCACGCTCGAGAACGCGGGGTTCGACAAGAGCGTCACCGCCGGGGGCCTGCGCACCGTGCTGGACATCGCGCTCGAGATCGCGCCGCGGCTCGTGGACGTGCCCGTCGTCGACACCTGGGCCGGCTTGCGCCCGGGCACCCCCGACGGCTGGCCCATCCTCGGCGCGGGCGGCGTGCCCGGACTGTTCCACGCCGCGGGTCTCTACCGGAACAGGATCCTGCTCGGCCCGCTGGCCGGCGAGTCGGTGGCCCATCTCGCCCTCGGCCGTCCTCCGGGTTTCGACCTCGCGCCCTTCGCGCCGACTCGATTCCGCGTTCCACGGTGAGCGCGAACGTCATATGCTCGGCACGATGAAGATCCACGCCGGTCTCTCGATCGCCGGACTCGCGGCGTCTCTCTTCGCGGCGCGCGGCGAAGCGCAGACGTTCGCGGACGAGGTCGCGTTCCTCCAGAAGCACACGCCGGTGGTGGTGCTGACGGACGGCCAGGCGATGCGCGTGGCCATCTGCCCCGACCTCCAGGGCCGCGTCATGACCTCTTCCGCGCGCGGCGAGGGCGGCGCGAGCTACGGTTGGATCAATCGCGACGTCGTGGCGTCCTCCACCCGCGACGCGCACTTCAACGCGTATGGCGGGGAGGACCGCTTCTGGCTGGGCCCGGAGGGGGGCCAGTACGCGCTCTTCTTCAAGCCCGGCGATCCCTTCGACCTCGCGCATTGGTACACACCGGCCGCCGTCGATACCGAGCCCTACCCGGTCACGGCCCGGCAGCCCGACCGCATCACCTTCGAGAAGAGGATGACCCTGACCAACCGGGCGGGCACCGTCTTCGATCTCGCCCTGCGCCGGGTGGTGCGCCTCGTCCCGCGCGCGCAGGCCCTGAAGGATCTGGGAATGACGGGCACGGAGCCGGTGCAAGCGGTGGCCTTCGAGTCCGAGAACAGGGTCACGAACGCGGGCACGAAGCCGTGGACGAAAGAGGGCGGCCTCGTCTCCGTGTGGATTCTCGGGATGTTCAAGCCGTCTCCGCAGACGACGGTGGTGGTCCCGTTCGAACCGGGACCGGAAGCGGCGCGGGGGGCGATCGTCAACGCCGCGTACTTCGGGCCCGTCCCGCCCGAGCGGCTCGCCGTCGGCGACCGCGCGGTGTTCTTCAGCGGAGACGGACGGTATCGCAGCAAGATCGGGTTCTCGCCCGCGCGGGCGCGGCCCGTGCTCGGAAGCTACGACGCGCGCGACTCCGTCCTCACCCTCGTGCAGTTCGATCGGCCGGCGGGCGCGCGCGACTACGTCAACTCGATGTGGGAGGTCCAGAAGGAGCCCTTCGCCGGCGACGTGGTCAACAGCTACAACGACGGCCCGCCCGCGCCGGGGGCAAAGCCGCTCGGACCCTTCTACGAGCTCGAGACCTCTTCGCCCGCGGCGGCGCTGCCCGCGGGCGGATCGCTGGTCCATCGCCATCGCACGGTCCACGTCGTCGGGAACCGGATGGTCCTCGACGCGATCGCGCGCCAGGTCCTGGGCGTCGGGCTCGACGCGATCACGTCGGCGCTTCCCGCGGCCACCGCACCGAACTGAGGGGAGGAGTGTCCAGATGATGAGTCGCCGCCGGTTCCTGTGGGCGAGCGGAGCCGTGCTCGCGTGGTCACGCCTCCCCGGCTACGCGGCCGAGCTCGCCGACGCCCGGAAGCGGGTCGGCCTCATTGGCACCGGCTGGTACGGCAAGGCCGACCTCTTCCGCCTCATCCAGGTCGCGCCCGTGGAGGTGGTGTCGCTCTGCGACGTGGACAAGCGCATGCTCGCCGACGCGGCCGAGCAGGTGGCGGCCCGCCAGGCCTCGCACAAGACGCCGCGGACCTACTCCGACTACCGGCAGATGCTGCGCGAGAAGGACCTCGACGTCGTGCTCATCGCCACCCCGATCACTGGCACGCCCTTCCCATGATCGCCGCGGTGGAGGCCGGGGCCGACGTCTACGTGCAGAAGCCGACGGCGGTGGACGTGATCGAAAGCCAGGCCATGCTGGCCGCGGCGCGCAAGCACGGGCGCGTGGTCCAGGTGGGCACCCAGCGCCGCAGCACCCCGCACCTCATCGAGGCCCGCGACTCCATCGTCAAGGAGGGCCGGCTCGGCAAGGTGGCCTTCGTGGACATCTACTGCTACTACCACATGCGCGCGCGGGAGAACCCGCCCGACACCACTCCCCCCGACTACCTCGACTACGACATGTGGACGGGGCCGGCCCCGATGAGGCCGTACAACTCGCTCGTGCACCCGCGGAGCTGGCGCGCGTTCATGGAGTACGGCAACGGCATCGTCGGCGACATGTGCGTCCACATGCTGGACATGGTGCGGTGGATGCTCGGCCTCGGCTGGCCGAGGAGCGTCAGCTCGTCCGGAGGAATCCTGGTCGACAAGGACAGCAAGGCGAACATCACGGACACCCAGACGGCGACCTTCGACTTCGGCGACCTGAAGATCGTCTGGAACCACCGCACCTGGGGCCGCTCCCCGGACCCCGACTATCCGTGGGGCGCGACCTTCTACGGCGACAAGGGCACGCTGCGGGCCAGCGTGATGGGCTACGACTTCGTTCCCGAAGGCGGCGGCGCGCCCGTCCACAAGGACGTCACCTACGAGCTGGAGCAGTATCCCGAGGACAAGACGGAGAAGGACCTCGAGAAGCACGTCGCTCCCGCGATCCGTGGCCACATGAAGGACTTCCTTTCCGCGATCGTCACGCGCGGCCGGCCGGTGGCCGACATCGAGCAGGGCCACATCTCGAGCGCCTCCTGCATCCTGGCCAACCTCTCCATGGCCCTGGGACGCACGCTCGTCTGGAACGCCGAAAAGGGCGAGGTCGTGGGGGATGCCGAAGCCAACGCGCTCCTGCGGCGCCCCTACCGCGCGCCCTGGGTCCACCCGGAGCCGGCCAAGGTCTAAGCCCTCCGAAGGGGGGATACCGCGCAGGATCGCGCCGGAGAGCGGCCCGGTGACGATTTGATTGTACGCATTTTGAGTACGATGTTTGGTACCGTGAGGAGGCGCGGGACCAGTGCGACGGTCCCGGACCATCCCGAGCGTCAGGTGAGGCGCCAGAGGGCGATTTCGGCGGCGGCACGGCCATCCTGCGGCGATGTCCTGACGAGGATCGTACGCGATCTGAGTACAGTCATTTGCCTCGGGAGGCACCTGCCCCGCGAGACCACCACGGAACCCCGCGCTCTTGATCAGCTGAGAAGGGCGGCGATCGGCGGCGCGGCCGCAGGCCTGGGCGCCGCGCCCAGCCAGCCGGCCATGGTGGCCGAGACTTCGGGCAGCGTGGCCGCGGGCAGGTCGCCCCCGCCGCCCGTCGGCGCGTCCGGCCGGATGGCCCGCATCTCGTCGACGCCTTCCGCGAGCAGCAGGTACAAGGTCTTCCCGCGGTAGGCCGCGCTCTTCTCGGCGCTGAGCCAGACGTAGTACGACAACTGCTCGACGTCCACGAACGAGCCCAGCGGGTCTTCCAGGCTCGGGACCTGATCCGTGGGACGGGGGCTGGAAAAGAGAAGCAGGCTGCTGAACGGCTTCATCTTGTCGCGCACGCCGAAGCGCGCCACGAGGAGCCGGGGCTGTGCACGCTTGAGCGCCTGCACCGCCGACCACTCCACGAACGTGTTGTTGACGAGCAGGGCCCCGTTCCCGCCCAGGAGCACTTCGCGAACGAACGCCCGGACCACGAGGTCGGAACGCAGGAGAGCGCCTTCCGGAGGGACCAAGTCCAGCTCCCGCACGTAGGCGGCCAGCTCCTGGGGGCCCGACACCCCTTCCAAGACCTTCTTGTACAACGACCGGGCCAGCGTCTCCCGGTAGGTTCGGAGGCGAGAGTAGCTGAGACCGGTGACGCCGGTCGTCCGCGCCCCGCAAAGCGCGTGCAGCGCCTCCCCGGCCTCGACGATCCACGCGTCGCCTGGATCGAGCGCGAAAGGCGAGAAGGGAATGCCGCCCGCGCCCGTCGTGAAGAGCGAGCGCAGGAACGGCTCGGAGGCGGCGGCGCCTTCCAGGCGGAGCGGAACACGTCGGCCGAT
>QHVP01000055.1:0-15124 GCA_003222295.1 Acidobacteriota bacterium
CTCCTTCAACCATTCGTTCGATCCCCGGGACTACATCGACGCCATCCCCGCCGACCGGGTCGTGCAGTATCACCTGGCCGGCCACACCAACAAGGGCACGCACATCGTCGACACCCACAGCGATCACGCCATCCAGGAGGTCTGGGACCTCTACGGCCGCTCCTGCCGCCGCACGGGCAACGTGGCCACCCTCTACGAGTGGGACGAGAACATCCCCGAGTTCGAGGTCATGCACGCGGAAGCGCTGAAGGCGGGCGCGTTCCGCGAGCAGGCCGTCCTCGCCGCGGCGCGGTGACGGCGCCCGCCGGCGTCTCCCTCCCGCGCATGCAGCGCTGGATGCAGGAGGTCGTGGTGCATCCGGGCGACATCGCGGAGGCGGTGGCCTCGCCCTCCGCGCGCAAGGCCCTCGGCCGCGCCGCCATCGAGGACGTGATCCTTCCCTCGCGCACGCTGGCACCGGCGGACCGCGTCGGGATCTACCAGGGCATGTACCTGATGCGGATGGAGGAGGCGCTGGAGTCGGACTACTCGGCGCTGAAGCACCTCCTGGGCGGCCGCGCCTTCAGCGCGCTCGTGCGCGACTACGTGGCCGCGCACCCGTCCGTCACCTATACCCTCAATCGGCTCGGCGACCACTTCCCCGATTTCGTCGCGACCTGGCCGCGGGCCAGGCGGCCCGCGCTCTGCCACGACCTGGCGCGCCTGGAGTTCGCGATCGCGGAAGTCTTCGACGCTCCCGAGGTGCAGGCTCTCACCGGCGAGGAGATCGCGGCGGTGCCTCCCGAGTCCTGGGAGCGCGCGCGCCTCGCGCCCATCGAGGCCTTCCGGCTCCTCGCCTTCCGTTATCCCGTGAACGCGTACCTGCAGACCGTGCGCGACGAGGACCACGAGCACCCGGACCTCAGACGCAAGGACACCTACGTCGCCGTCTACCGCCGCGACTACTCGGTGTGGCGTCACGACCTGAGCCAGCCCGCGCACGACCTGCTCACCGATCTCGTCGCGGGCAAGCCGCTGGCCAAGGCGGTGGCCGCGGCTCTCGCCCGTGGCGGCCGCCGCGCACCCACCACCGATCAGCTCTTCCGCTGGTTCCGCGAATGGGCATCGGGTGGCGTGTTCAAGTCCGTCCGCCTGCGCTGACCGCGCGCCGGCACTCGTTCTGGTACTCTTTCCTCGGGCCTGTAGTTCAGATGGTTAGAACGGCCGGCTCATAACCGGTTAGTCGAAGGTTCGAGTCCTTCCAGGCCCACCATCGTCGACCCTCCAGTAGGGGACGCCATCGCGGGACGGATCGAGCTCTTCGGCAACCGGGACGTCGCCGTCGTCGGCACGTCGCATCGTCAAGACCTCCTCCGGAAGATCGGCGGCGAAGCCCTGCGGCGCGATGAGCACGTCGCTTTCACCGCGCTCCTCGTCCCCGAGCCAGAGAACCCTCACGATCCGAATGCGATCGCGGTCATAGTCGAGGGTCAGGGCCCCGTCGGGTACTTCAGTCGGCGCGATGCCGTGCGCTACCGCGCCATGGCGGAGGAGCTGATCCGGCGCGACGCCATCGCGGTGTGCGAGGCATTCCTGACCGGCGGATGGGACGACGAGGCCACGATCGGCGTCCGTCTGGAGATCGAGGGACCCGAGGACACGGCGCAACAGGTGCGGGCGCACCGGTCCTGACCGCGGCGCCGCGGAAAACGCGGCTGTGCCGTGTGGCCGCCGCGCCTCGCCTCTACGATGGGAATATGGAACCGGAAGGCGGAAAGACTCTCTCGGTCTGGGCCTCCACGGCGGAGGTGCCTGGCCGCCCGTCGCTGGCCTCGGACCTCACCACGGACGTCTGCATCGTGGGGGCGGGCATCGCCGGGCTGACCACGGCGTACCTGCTCGCGCGCGAGGGCCGGGCGGTCGTCGTCCTGGACGACGGCCCCATCGGTGGCGGGGAGACGGGACGGACGACCGCGCATCTCGCGAGCGCGCTCGACGACCGCTTCTACCATCTCGAGCGGCTCCACGGGGAGGCAGGCGCGCGCCTGGCCGCGCAGAGCCACGCCGCCGCCATCGACCGCATCGAGACGATCGTCTCCGAGAGCGGCATCGCCTGCGACTTCGCGCGCGTCGACGGCTACCTGTTCGTCGCGCCGGGGCAACCGGCGGACGAGCTCGATCGCGAAGCGGACGCGGCCCGCCGCGCCGGCCTCGACGTCGAGAAGGTCGGGCGTGCTCCCCTCGGTTCCTTCGACACCGGCCCTGCACTGCGGTTCGCGCGCCAGGGCCAGTTCCATCCCCTCCGGTACCTCTCCGGCCTGGCCAAGGCGATCCTCGCCGCCGGCGGGCAGATCTACTCCGGCGTACACGTCGAGCAGTTCGAGGGCGGCGCGCACGCGCACGTCAAGACGGCGACCGGGCGCACCGTCGCCGGGAAGGCGATCGTGGTGGCGACCAACACGCCGGACAACGACCGCGTGGTGATGCACACCAAGCAGGCGCCGTACCGGACCTACGTGATCGGCATGGAGATTCCACGCGGCAGCCTGCCGAAGGCTCTCTTCTGGGACACCGGGGACCCCTATCACTACGTCCGGCTGCAGGGACAGGACGGCGGCCGGCCCGATCTGCTCATCGTGGGGGGCGAGGACCATCGCACCGGCCAGGCCGACGATATCGAGGCGCGCTGGGCGCGGCTGGAGCGTTGGACACGCGAGCGGCTCCCTGCGGCCAAGGCCGCGACCTACAAGTGGTCGGGCCAGGTGCTGGAGCCCGCGGACAGCCTCGCCTTCATCGGCCGCAACCCGATGGACAAGGACAACGTGTTCATCGCCACCGGCGACAGCGGGCAGGGGATGACGCACGGCACCATCGCGGGCCTGCTGATCACCGACCTGATCCAGGGGCGCGCGAACCCCTGGGCCCATCTCTACGATCCCGCGCGGCGCAGCATCCGCGCGGCGAAGGAGTACGCCACGGAGCTGGCGAGCTCGCAGAAAGGCTACGTGCCCTGGGTCACCTCGGCCGAAGTCTCGTCCGTGGACGAGATCCCCGCGGGCGAGGGGCGGATCCTGAGGGAAGGCCTCCACAAGATCGCGGCCTACCGCGAACCCATGGGCGCGGTGATGCAGCTCTCCGCGACCTGCACGCACCTCGGCTGCATCGTGGAGTGGAATCCGGGAGAGAAGTCGTGGGACTGCCCCTGCCACGGCTCGCGGTTCGCACCGGACGGCCACGTTCTCAACGGACCGGCGATGACGGATCTGGCCCGGAAGAACTAGGCCGGCAGCGACAGCACCGCGCGCACCGGACCCGGACGCGGATCGCCCTCGTACAGGACTCGCTCGAGGAAGAGGCCGGAGGGCGGCGCGGTCAGGGGCGCGACCTCATCGGAGGGTCCGCGCAGCAGGCGCGCGACGTCGGCTTCCCCCAGCGCGCCCCGTCCGACCTCGGCCAGCACGCCGACCATGCGCCGGACCATCTTCCACAGGAAATGCGAGCCGAGGATGCGGATCAGGATGAGGGCGCCCTCTTCCCGGACCTGGAGGGACTCCACCTTGACCTTGGTCGAGCCGTCCTCCGGATCCTGGTCCGTGAAGGACTGGAAGTCGTGAAGTCCTTCGAACCCGCGCGCGGCCGCGGCCATGGCCGCCGGGTCGAGGGCGTCCTTGACCCACCAGACGAAGGGCTTGCCCAGGGCCGTGCGCCGGCGCGCGATCTGGTAGAGGTAGCTGCGCGCCACCGCGGCGTGGCGGGCGTGGAAGCGGTGCGCGGCCGGCTCCAGGGTGAGCACGTTGATGTCGGCGGGCAGCTCCTCGTTGATGCGCCACAGGAGCTGCGCGGGCGGCATGCGCGTCTCGAGGTCGAGATGGGCGACCTGGTGCAGCGCGTGGACGCCCGCGTCGGTACGGCCCGAGCCGTAGAGCTCACCCGGCTCGCGGCCGGCCACGGTCTTCACCGCCCGGTGCAGCTCGCCCGCCACCGTGCGCGCGTTCTTCTGGATCTGCCAACCCCGGTAGCGCGTGCCCACGTACTCGAGGGTCACCTTGAAGCGCGGCATGGCCGCACGCTAGGTCGTCGCCGCCGGCCCGTCAAATGCCGGCGCCGCCGCGCAGGCGGATCGGGCCTAGAATCGAACACGCCGTGCCGATACCTGTTGGTCCGCCCAGCGTCCACGCTCACCGCGTCCGCGGTCTGCTGGTCAACCTGTCGCTCAGCGTCGTGGTCACCGTCGCCCTCGCCGCCGGCGCCGAAAATGCCGGCGCCGCCGCGCAGGCGGATCGGGCCTAGAATCGAACACGCCGTGCCGATACCTGTTGGTCCGCCCAGCGTCCACGCTCACCGCGTCCGCGGTCTGCTGGTCAACCTGTCGCTCAGCGTCGTGGTCACCGTCGCCCTCGCCGCCGGCGCCGAGGGTCTCGCCCGCTGGCTCGAGAGGCCCGTGCCCGTCGTGCCCCTCGCCGATACGCACGGCCTGGACTGGCAGGAAGAGTGGCAGGACGACTTCTACGTGATGAAATCGGAGGCGGTGGGATGGCCTCCTACCCAGGACTTCAACCGCGACGGTCTGCGTGACCGCCTCCATCCCCAGGAGAAGCCGTCGCGCACGTACCGCGTGATCGGCCTCGGCGACAGCGTGACGCTCGGGTACGGCTTCCCGCGCGAGCAGGCCTGGCCGCAAGCGCTGCAGGAAAGAGTGAACGCGCGCGGCCCCGGCGTCGAGGTGTTCAACGTGGCCCTGGTGGGCTGGTCCACCCGGCAGGAGCGCTATGCCTACGAGCGGATTGCCCGGCGCTACCATCCCGACGCCGTCGTCCTGGCCCTCGTCCTGAACGACCTCGAGGACCTCCAGAACAACCTCTCGCGGCCCCCCCGCCTCCTCGTCGAGCTGTACAAGCGCTCGGCCCTCATCCGGTGGGCCATGGACCCGGAAGGCCGCGAGATCCGGAGCGTGGAGGAGCTCTTCCGCCAGCCGGAGACGTCAAAAGTGACCGCCGGCTATCGGCGGCTGTTCGCAGAGATCCGCCTTCTCGCCGACGACGTCCGTCGGGACGGCGCACGCTTCGTCGTGATGATCTGTCCCGACGCCGACCAGGTCGGGTCCGACCCGCCGCCGCCCGCTCCCCAGGAGCGAATCGGGGCCTTCCTGCGCTCGGAGGGATTGCCCGCCATCGACGTGCTGCCCGCCCTCCGGGGTGACGGGCCGGACGGCTTCATGGACCGCATCCACTTCACGCCGCGAGGGAGCGCGCACGTCGCGGACGCCGTCCTGGACCAGGTTCCCCCCGCCGCGTACACCACCCAGCCGCTGCGCGACGCGCTGGGCGCCCGCGGCGAGGCCCCGGATCCCGGACTCGCGTCCCTGGAGGCCCTGACCGCACTGGCGGGCGACGCCTCTCCGGTGGTGCGGCGCGAGGCGGTCTGGGCGATCGGCCGTCGGGGCTCGGTATCGGAGCGCGCGCTCGCCGCCCTCGACGGCGCGCTGGCCGACTCCGACCCGAGCGTGCGCGAGGAGTCGGCGCGCGCCCTGGCCCGCGTGGCCGCGGCGGGCGGGCCCGCCGGCGAGCGGAGCGCGGCCGCCAACGCGCACCTCGTCGCGCTCCTCGACGATCCCCACCAGGAGGTGCGGTGGGCGGCGGCGGACGCCCTCGCCGCGCGCGCGGTGGGCATTGGCACCGATCTCTCCTGGCCCCTGCACGCGCTCGAGAGTCCGGACGCCTACGTCCGCGGCTTCGCGGCGTGGACGCTCGACCTGGCCGGGGCGGCGGCGGTGGCGGCGGCTCCCGCGCTGGAGCGCCGTCTCCACGATCCCGAGCCGGGCGTCCGCACCCTGGCCGTGCGCGCTCTCGGCAACCTCGGGACCGGAGACCCTTCGGTCGTTGCCGGCCTCGCCGGCGTGCTCGCGCATGGCGAGGGCGAGGCGCGCTGGCGGGCGGCACGCGCCCTCGGGAAGCTCGGCCCGGCGGCGGCGCCGGCGGTGGGGGCGCTGGCCCGTGCGCTGTCCGACGCCGATCAGAAGCTGCGCTACGAGTCCGCGCTCGCGCTCGTCCAGATCGGTCCCTCGGCCAGCGCGGCCGTGGGTGCGCTCGTGGCCGCGAAGCACGACCCGGTACCGGAGGTGCGTCAGGCGGCGGAGCGTGCGATTCGCACCATCACGGCGTCGCGATGATCCGGGCGGGTGCTCGCCCTTCGCGCTCAGCTCGGCCGCGAACGGTCGGCGGTGGGGTCGGTCGAAGAGCGCCGGCGCCCCGCGCGCAAAAGGAGCGAGACGGACAGCCAGAGGCTGAGCGCTCCCGCCGGCCAGGCCAGGAGGGGCGGCCAGAAGAACGCCACCAAGGCGATGATGGCCAGGATCGACCCGCCCTGCACCAGGAGCCGACGCTCCGCGGGCCCGGTGACGTGGCGGGCGACGAGAGCGGACCCGATGGCGTTTCCGATGCGGAGGGCGCCCGCGGCGGCGCGGGTGGCGCTGCCTCCGCTGCCGCGCCGGCGCGGAAGGCGCGAGGCGTCCGCCGCCCGCACCCGCCGCCGCCGCTCGACCAGGATCTCCGTCGCGTTGCCGAGGTCGTCGATGTACATCGCCTCCATGATGCGGCCGAACCGCTCGTCCTCGACCACGACGTCGAGCTCCCAGTTGCCCATCCAGCTCGCCGGGTTCAGGTTCGTCGAGCCGACGCGCGACCAGCGCGCATCCGCGACCGCGGTCTTGGCATGCAGCATCGGCCCGTTCCACTCGAAGACGCGCACGCCCGCTTCCAGCAGCGGGCGGTAGCCCGCGCGCGAGATGGTCTGCATGATGGCGATGTCGCTGCCGCGGCCGGGCACGAGCAGCCGCACGTCGACTCCGTCGCGAGCGGCCGCGCCCAGGGCGTGCACGTAGGAGGGCGTCCCCGCGTAGTAGGCGTCGGTCAGCCACAGCGTGCTGCGCGCCAGGGCCGCCACCAGCGGGTCGAGCCGGTACAGGCCCGAGGTGCCCGAAGTCGCGGCCACCACCCGCATCGGCATGTCGCCTTCCTTCGGCGGGACCGGCCGCGCGCGGTCCTCCTCGGGAAGGGGATCCCCGCAAGCGGCCCAGGCATCCGCGAAGGCGCGTGCCACGTCGGCCACGGCGGGGCCGTGGATCTCGACTCCGGTATCCCGCCAGGCGGCCAGGCCGCGCTCGGGCCGGCCCTCCCAGGCCTTTCCGATGCACAGGCCGGTGACGAACGCGAGCCGGCCGTCGATGGTGATCGACTTGCGGTGGTCACGGGCCAGCCAGCCCAGGGGCTCGTCCAGGCGCGGCGGGTTGAAGCAGCGCACCTCCACGCCCGCCTCGCGCAGGCGCCGCCAGAAGCGCCCGCCCGTCTTGCCCAGCGCGCCCAGCCAGTCATAGATGACGCGGATGCGGATGCCCTCGCGCGCGCGCGCGCTGAGCGCGTCCGCGAAGCGCTCCCCGACTTCGTCGTCATGGACGATGTAGCACTCGAAGTGCACGCTCTCGCGGGCCTCCGCGATCGCGCTCAGCCAGGCCGGGTAGTTCTCGGCTCCGTCCTTGAGGACGCGCACCGTGTTGCCGTGCACGAGGGGGGCGCCCGCCGCCCGCGAGAAGGCCTGGTCGGCCATCACGCGCACCGCAGCCAGCGCGCGCGTGGTGTCCGTGAACGGGCTCGGTCGCGTGGGCGCGTCCCGCCGATCCGCCGGTTCGGCAGCGCTCACGGCGCCAGGGCCTTCGCGACCTGCCCGCGCAGCGTCTCCGCCGCCTCGAGGGCGGCGGCGGTGGGGGCGGCGTCCGCCTCCTGCAGGATCTCGTACAACGTGACCAGGCGCGCATTGAGGTCGGACAGGGTCGTCGCGCGCACGGAGAGCGCGTCCGCCGCCGCACCCTCCGCCACGCGCGCGCGGTCCGCCTTGACGCGCCCGAGCGCGTCCCGCGTACGCGCCATCTCGCGCGCGACGTCCATCGAGCGCTCGAACTGCGCGCGCAGGTCTTCGGCCGAGGACTTGACCCGCGGATCCAGCTTGACGCGCAGGGGCTGGCTCAGCGCTCGTCCGTCGACGGAGAGGCGGACGGTGTACGTGCCCGGCACGGCCCAGGGCCCGCGGGGCTCGCGCGGCGTATCGCGAAGGACGGCCGAGATCGGATAGGAGAACACGGCCGCCGCCGGCGGCGGATGGTGGAGGTCCCAGACGAACCGATGGAGGCCGGGCTGGCCCGACAGCGCCTGGGGCGGACGGATCCAGTAGTCCGGGATGTTGCGGCCCTCGACCGGCGGCTCCGGCGGGTCGTCGCTCTGGTAACGGCGGACGAGCGCGCCCGAGGGGTCGAGGACCTCGAGGCTCACGCGTCCGGTGGCGGGCGCCTTCAGGAAGTAGTGCACGATCGCGCCGTCCGGCGGGTTCTGCCCGGCCGGCTCGTCCGGCGGCAGCGGCGTGTCCGTGTTGGTGTTCCACCGGTAGCGCCACGCCTCCTGCGGCCGGAGCAAGACCGCGGCCTCCTGCAGGGAGGCCGGGGTGAGCTGCCGCAGCGGCGTGATGTCGTCCAGGATCCAGAACGAGCGGCCGTGCGTCCCGACCACGAGGTCGTCGTCCTTGATCACGAGGTCCCGGATCGAGGTCGCGGGCATGTTCAGCCGCAGAGACTGCCAGCTCTCGCCGTCGTCGAACGAGACGTGCACCGCCTGCTCGGTGCCCGCGAAGAGCAGGCCCCGGCGCCCCGGATCCTCGCGCACCGCGTTCACCACGGCGCCGTCGGGGAGTCCGGCCGTGATCTCGGCCCAGGTGCGGCCGAGGTCGCGCGTCCGGTAGATGTGGGGCCGCAGGTCGTCGAGGCGGAAGGTGTTGACGGCCGCGTAGGCGGTGCCCGCGTCGAAGTGGGACGCTTCCAGGAGGGAGACCTTGCTCCACGGCCGGTCGCGCAGGGCGGCCGGAGTGACGTCCGTCCAGCTCGCCCCGCCGTCGGTGGTGACGTGGATGAGCCCGTCGTCGGTGCCGGCCCAGATCCGCTTGCCGTCTAGGGGCGAGGGGGCCAGCGTGTAGATCACGCCCCGCGGCGTGGGCCGGGCGGCGTCGGTGCCGCGGTACTTGCCCACGTTGGGCGGGGCCGTCCACGTCTTGCGCGTGAGGTCCGGGCTGATGGCGGTCCAGGTGCGCCCACCGTCGCCCGTCTTCCAGACCACGTTGGACGCGAAGTAGAGCGTGTGCGGGTCGGTGGGGGAGAACAGCACCGGCTCCGTGCGCACGACGCGGTAGCCTTCGGCCGGCCGCACCGGCCGCGGCGCGATGGTCTGGGTCTGGTTCGTCCGGCGGTCGTAGCGGCTGAGCTTGCCGCCGTAGACGATGTCGGGGTCGAGGGGATCGGCGGCGACGTAGCCGTATTCCTCCGCGCCCACCGGGTGCCACTCGCGGAAGGTGATCTGCCCGTCGTCGCCGCGGCTCTGGATGCACACCGACCCGCTCTCCTGCTGTCCGCCGCAGACTCGATAGGGAAACGCGTTGTCGGTGCTGACGTGGTAGAGCTGCGCCGTCGGCTGGTTGTACCAGGAGCTCCAGGAGCGGCCGCCGTTCACGGTGATGATCACGCCCTGGTCGGCCGCGATCAGCATGATGTCGGGCTGGCGCGGGTTGATCCAGATGCGGTGGTAGTCGTCGCCCCCGGGCGCGCCCCGCAGCGCGGTGAAGGTTCGCCCGCCGTCCGTCGATTTCCAGGTCACGATGCTGGCCGTGAACACCGTATCCGGGTCCTGCGGGTGGACCTTCACCTCCGCGAAGTCTGAGGCCCGGTCGGTGACGCGCGGGTCGGCGTTGATCAGCCCCCAGCTCTCGCCCGCATCGTCCGAACGGTAGAGGCCCGCCTTGCGCTTGGCTTCCACCGTCGCGAAGAGGCGGCGCGGGTTGCTCGGCGCCACCGTGATGCCGATGCGGCCGAGGCCGTCGTCCGCGAACGTGGGCAGGCCCTTCACGATGGGCCGCCAGGTGGTGCCGCCGTCCGTCGTCTTGTACACGCCGCTGCCCGGCCCGTTGAAGACGCCGTTCTCCCAGGGCGCCTGTCGCGCCTCCCAGAGCACGGCGTAGGCCGTGCGCGGATCGGCGGGATCGAGGACCACGTCCACGGCGCCGGTGTCCTCGTCGCGATAGAGGACCTTCTGGAAGGTCTCACCCCCGTCTGTCCCGTATGGGCTGCCGAGCACGGCCACCAGCAGCCGGTTGGGATCGCGAGGGTCCACGGCGATCTGTGGAATCTGCCTTCCTTCGCGGAGGCCGAGATGGCGCCAGGTGCGCCCGCCGTCCGTCGACTTGTAGATCCCGTCGCCGGTGGAGAGGTCGGGCCGCTGCAGGCCCTCGCCGCTGCCCACGTAGAGGACGTCCGGATTGGAGGGGGCGATCGCGATGGCGCCGATGGAGCCGGTGGGCTGGTCGTCGAAGATCGGGGTCCAGGTGCGGCCGTAGTCGTCGGTCTTCCAGACCCCGCCGTTGCAGGCGCCGACGTAGAAGACGCTGGGACGGTCCGGGATTCCCGCCGCCGCCTTGGTCCGCCCCCCGCGATGGGGGCCGATCATCCTCCAGCGCAGCTCGCGCAGCAGACCGGGATCGTAGGACTCGGCGCGGGCGGCCGGCGCGACGGAGGCCGTGGCCAGAAACCAGAGAAGGATGGCGGCCGCCGGGCGCATGGTCATGAGGCAGGTCCTCCGATCGGCCTTCACTCTAGCTGACTTTGGCGGCGGTCTCCGCGCCGCGGCCCGCGATGCCGATGGGGTAGGATCGCGAAGGGGTTTGCGCATGAAGCAGCATCGCATCGCCGCCATCCCGGGAGACGGCATCGGCCGCGAAGTCGTGGCCGAGGGCGTGCGGGTCATGGAAGCGGCCTCGCGGAAGTTCGGCTTTCTCTGCGCGTTCGAGGACCTGCCCTGGGGCTCCCAGCACTACCTCGACCGCGGACGCATGATGCCCGACGACGCCCTCACGCGCCTGGCCGCTTTCGACGCGATCTACCTGGGCGCGGTCGGCCATCCGCGCGTCCCCGATCACACGACGCTCAACGGCCGTGGCCACCCCGCTCGCGGAGACGAAGAAGGCGATCGACATCGTCCTCGTGCGCGAGAACACGGAGGGCGAGTACGCCCAGGTCGGCGGGCAGGTCCACGGAGGCACCGAGACCGAGGTCGCGGTGCAGACCGCCGTCTTCACCCGCCGCGGGACCGAGCGCATCATCCGGTTCGCCTTCGAGCTGGCGCGGACGCAGAAGCGGCGCGGCGTCACCTCGATCACGAAGTCGAACGCCCAGGGTCACAGCATGACGTTCTGGGACCGCGTCTTCCGCGAGGTGGCGGCGGAGTTCCCGGAGATCGAGACCTCGTCGATCCTGGTCGACGCCGCGGCCATGGAGCTCATCCGCCGCCCCTGGAGCTTCGACGTGATCGTGGCCTCGTACCTCTTCGGCGACATCCTCTCCGAGATCACGGCCACCGTGACCGGAGGCCTCGGGCTCGCCCCCAGCGCCAACCTCGATCCCACGCGCCGCCACCCGTCGATGTTCGAGCCCGTGCACGGCTCCGCGCCGGACATCGCCGGCCGGGGCATCGCGAATCCCGTCGGGGCCATCCTGTCCGCGGCCATGATGCTCTCGTGGCTCGGCGAGACGGCGGCCTCGGCCGCCATCCAGGCCGCGGTCGTGGAGGTGCTCGGCGAGGGCCGGCTGCGCACGCGGGACGTCGGCGGCCAGGCCTCGACGGTCGAGGTGGGCGAGGCGGTCGCGCGCGCGATCGACGCGCGCTGACCAGCGGTCAGGCCGCGGGGGCCAGGACGCCGCCCCGCACCTTCGCCTGCAGGGCCTCGAGGTACGTGTAGATGACGGGGGTGATGTAGAGGGTCAGGAGCTGCGAGAAGACGAGGCCCCCGACCACGGCCAGGCCGAGCGCGCGCCGCGACTCCGCGCCCGCGCCGAAGCCGACGGCGATGGGCAGCGTGCCCATCAGGGCGGCCAGCGTGGTCATCATGATGGGGCGGAAGCGCACGATGCAGCCTTCGTAGATCGCCTGCGCGGGCGGCTTGCCTTCCTTGCGCTGCGCCTCCAGCGCGAAGTCGATCATCATGATCGCGTTCTTCTTGACGATGCCCACGAGCATGATCAGGCCCACGAACGCGTAGATGTCCAGCGCCTTCCCGAACGCCATCAGGGTGAGGAGCGCCCCCACGCCCGCCGCGGGCAGGCCTGAGAGGATGGTGAGGGGGTGGAGGAAGCTCTCGTACAGGATGCCCAGCACGATGTAGATGACCAGAACGGCCAGGAGGAGCAGCGCCCCCAGACCCTTCGACGACGACTGGAAGGCCTGCGCCGCGCCCTGGAAGCTGGTCGTGATCGTCGCGGGCAGCACCTGGCGCGCTTCGCGCTGCACCGCCTCCACCGCCTCGCTGAGGGCCACCCCTGGCTTGAGGTTGAAGGAGATCGTCACCGCCGGGAGCTGCCCGACGTGATTGACGGTGGTGACGCCCACCCCGGGCACCATCTTCGACGTCACTTCCAGCGGCACCAGGTTGCCGTTGGAGGAGCGGATGTACAGCTTCGAGAGGGCCCCCGAATCGCGCTGGTCCTCGGGACGCAGCTCCATGATCACCCGGTACTCGTCGGTGGGCGCGTAGATGGTGGAGACCTGGCGGGTGCCGAAGGCCGTGAAGATCGGGGTTGCGGATCTGCAGATCGGTGGTCACGTCCTGCAGCCCGGGCAGGGCCTTGAGGCGCTGCTCGAGCCGGGGGGCGACGCGGTACAGCTCGTCCGTGTCCGGCCCCTGCAGCGTGAACTGGTAGAGGCTCTTGGTGAGCGAGCCGCCGATGCGGATGGGGGGCGGGTTCTGCACGAAGGCGCGGATGCCCGGGACCTGGGCCAGCTTCGGCCGCAGCTCCTCGATCACCTCGTCCGCGGAGAGCGAGCGCTGCGCGCGCGGCTTGAGCCGCGCGAACACGCGGCCGGAGTTGGCGGTGGCGTTGGGCCCGCTGGCCCCGATGGTCGACATGTAGGCTTCGACGTTGGGGTCGGCCCCGATGATCCGGGCCACCGCCTGCTGGTGCTCCGCCATCGACTCGAAGGAGATGCCCTGCTGCGCCTCCGTGATCGCGAAGATCTGGCCCAGGTCGTCGCTGGGCAGGAACCCCGTGGGCATGACGTGGAAGAGCACGCCCGTCACCACGAGGAGGGCCGCGGACACGGCCAGGGTCAGCCGCGGATGACGGAGGACGCTCTGCAGCGTGCGCTCGTAGAGGGCGAGCGCGCGCTCGAAGACGCGCTCGGAGGCCGCGTAGAGCCGGCCGTGCCGCTGCTCCGCTTGCGGCTTCAGGAACCGGCTGCACAACATCGGAGTCAGGGTCAGCGACACCAGCCCGGAGACGAGGATGGCGGCGGCGATGGTCACCGCGAACTCGTGCAGGAGCCGGCCGAGCAGCCCGCCCATGAACAGCACGGGCAGGAAGACGGCCACCAGCGAGATGGTCATGGAAACGATCGTGAAGCCGATCTCACGCGAGCCGACGAGGGCCGCCTCCATCGGTCGCTTGCCCTGCTCCAGGTGGCGGACGATGTTCTCGAGCATGACGATGGCGTCGTCCGTCCCCACGATCGACATGGGCAGGGCCAGGCTGGGGATGACGGTGGCGGACAGGTTGCGCAGGAACAGGAAGATGACCATCACCACCAGCGCGATGGTCAGGAGGAGCGTGAACTTCACGTCCGCCACCGACTCGCGGATGGACTGCGACCGGTCGATCAGCACGTCGAGCTTCACGGAGGCGGGCATCTGCGACCGGAAGGAGGGAAGGAGGGCCTTGACCGCGTCCACCACCTCGACCGTGTTCGTGCCCGGTTGGCGCTGGATGGTCAGGACGATCGCGCGCGTGCCGTTGAACCAGCTCGCGATCTTGTCGTTCTCCACGCCGTCCAGGGCACGGCCGATGTCGGTGACGCGCACGGGCGCGCCGTTACGGTAGGCGACCACGAGCGGTGCGTAGGCGGAGGCGCTCGTGAGCTGGCCGTTGGCCTGGATGGTCAGCGCGTGGTCGCGGCCGTTGAGGCTTCCCGTGGGCAGGTTGACGTTCGAGTTCCGGACGGCGCTGACGACCTCGTCGATGCCGAGAGCGCGCGCGGCCAGGGCGCCGGGGTCGAGCTGCAGGCGCACCGCGTACTTCTGCGAGCCGTTCACCCCGACCTGGGCCACGCCGCTGACCGTCGAGATGCGCTGGGCCAGCAGCGTCTCCGCGTACTCGTCCACCTTGGAGAGGGGCAGGGTGGGCGAGCTCAGGGCCAGGAAGAGGACGGGCTGATCCGCCGGGTTCACCTTCTGGTACGAGGGCGGAGCGGGCATGTCCGGAGGGAGCTGGCGCGCCGCCTTCGCGATCGCGGCCTGCACGTCCTGGGCGGCGGCGTCGATGTCGCGGGCGAGGTTGAACTGGAGCGTGATGTTGCTGAGGCCCTGGGCGTTCACCGAGGTCATGCTGTCCAGGCCGGCGATGGTGGAGAACTGCCGCTCCAGCGGCGTGGCCACCGCCGCCGCCATGGTGTCGGGGTTCGCGCCGGGCAGGTTCGCGGTGACCTGGATGGTGGGAAAGTCGACGTTGGGCAGGTCGCTCACCGGGAGCTGCGCGTACGCGAACATCCCGAAGACGAGGATGGCCGCCATCACCAGGGTGGTGGCCACGGGACGGCGGATGAAATTCTCGGCGATGTTCACGGGCGGCTTCCGGCAGACCGGGACTGCACCCTGGCCCCGGGCACGAGGCCGAGCTGGCCATCCACGACCACCGTCTCGCCCGCGGCGACTCCGCGGTCCACGATCGTGCCTTCCTCGCCGGCGGGCTCCGCCACGACCTCTCGCTGCTCGACCGTCTGGTCCGGCTTCACCACGAACGCGTAGCTGCCCTGCTGGCCCGTCTGCACGGCGGCGGAGGGGACCACCACCACGCCCTCGCGCTGGCCCAGGGTGAGCCGAGCGGTGACGAACTGGCCGGGCCACAGCCGGCCCGCCAGGTTGGGGAACGTCGCCTTGAGGCGGATCGTCCCGCTCTGCCCGTCCACCTGGTTGTCGATGAACGTCACCCTGCCCCCGGTCACCGTCGTCTCGCCCGCGACCAGCGCCTCCACGCCCAGCACGTGCCGCGACTGGGCGGCGCGGATCACACCCA
>QHVP01000055.1:15139-18370 GCA_003222295.1 Acidobacteriota bacterium
AGATGGGGTCGACCCGGTTGATGACGACGAGCGGGCTGCCGTCCACCGCCTTCACCACGTTCCCCTCGTGCACGAGCACGCTGCCCGTGCGGCCGGCGATGGGCGCGCGGATCTCCGTGTAGGCGAGGCTCAGCCGCGCGTTCTCGACGGCGGCCTGGTCCGCGGCCACCGTCGCGCGCGTGGCCTGCGCGGCCGACGTCACCTGCTCGTGCTGCTCCCGGGAGAGCACGCCCTGCCCGAACAGCTCTTCGGCGCGGCGGGCGTCCGCGGCCGCCTTCTGGGCCTGCGCCTCGTCGTGGGCGAGGGTCGCCTCCGCCTGGGCCAGGGCCGCGCGGTAGGGGCGCGGGTCGATCTGGAACAGGAGATCGCCCGCGCGCACGTCGCGGCCCTCGGCGAAGCGCACGCCCACGATCTGGCCTCCCGCCTGCGCCTTCAGGGAGACGGTCTCGTACGCTTCTACGGAAGCGACGGCGTCGAGCCGGTCGGCCACGCTGGCCAGCCGGGCGGCCGCCACCGTCACGGGCACGGCCGCCGCCCCTCCCGTGCGCTGCGCGGTGGCGGAGCGCGCGCACCCACCGGCGGCGGCGACGGCGACGAGGGCAAGGAGGACGCGGCACTTCATGAAGTGGCTCCTTCCGATTCGTAGCGGTCGATGCCGGCGATGACCTTCTCCAGGAGTCGGCGCAGCTCGACGGCTTCGCGCCGCGAGAGGTCGCGCTCGACGGCCGCCCGGAATTCCAGGGCCAGCGGATGGAGGATGCGCGCGAGGGCCCGGCCCTCCGCGGTCAGCCGGAGCCGTGCGCGGCGGCGGTCGGCGGGATCGGCCTGGGAACGCACCAGGCCGCGGCGCGTGAGGGCGGCCACGATCCGGGACGCGGTGGGTGGATCCATGCGCAGGGCATCGCAGACGCCGCACAGGGCGGGCGCGTCCGCCTCCGCGAGATGGACGAGGACCCAGAATTGCTGCGAGCTGAGGCCGTGCGGGGCGGCGCGGCGCCACACCGTCTGCTTCAGGCGCCGGCGCGCCACCGCGATCAGCCGGCCCAGAGAATCTTGTTTCGACAATAGTTGCTCCGCGAACGATATTAGCCCGCCCGGATCGGCTCCGTCATTCGTGTACATCTTTTTACCGTCCGCGCCCCGGCCGGCCGGTGGCGGGTGCTATGGTGCGAGAGGGGAGGGTTCATCCGATGAAGCTCGGGCTTTCAGTCCTCATGGCCGGTGACGGGCAAGTGGACGGCGCAGGTGCCCGGGCGCGACGGGCAGACGCGGGAGGTCACCTTCAACCTCAAGGCGGCCGGCGAGAAGCTCACCGGCACCATGTCGGGGCGTCAGGGCGACGTGGAGATCACGGACGGCAAGGTGAAGGGCGACGAGGTCTCGTTCGACGTGACGATGAACATGCAGGGCAATGCCATGAAGATGACGTACAAGGGCAAGGTCGCGGGAGACGAGATCAAGTTCACCCGTCATCGCGAGGGCTCCGACCGCACCTCCGAGTTCACGGCGCACCGGGCCAAGTAGCGGAGGCGGTTGACGCTCGCCCCGACGTATGGGAGCGTCACTCCGAATGGCCAGCCCCGAGACGATCGCCCGCGAGAGTGCCGCGCCCGCCACCATCCGCAGCGTCATCCTGGCCTCGAGCCTGGGCACGCTCTTCGAGTGGTACGACTTCTACCTCTACGGCACCCTCGCCGTGTTCTTCGGACAGCTCTTCTTTCCCCCCGGCAACGAGCGCGCCGCGCTCCTGGCCAGCCTGGCCACCTTCGGCGCCGGGTTCGGAGTGCGGCCGCTGGGCGCGGTCGTGTTCGGCCGCGTGGGCGACCTCGTCGGACGCAAGTACACGTTCGTCATCACGATGGTGACGATGGGGCTCTCGACGGCGTTCATCGGCTTCCTGCCGACCTACGCGCGGGTGGGGCTCCTCGCCCCCGCGATCCTGGTGACCCTCCGCCTCCTCCAGGGCCTGGCCCTGGGCGGCGAGTACGGCGGCGCCGCCACCTACGTCGCCGAGCACGTGCCCGACCAGCGCCGCGGCTACTACACGAGCTTCATCCAGACCACGGCCACCCTCGGCTTCTTCGTCTCGCTCGGCGTGATCGCCGCCTGCCGCTACTGGTACGGCCCCGACCGGTTCAAGGCCTTCGGCTGGCGCGTCCCCTTCCTGCTCTCGTTCGTGCTGCTGGGCGTGTCCCTCTACATCCGGCTGCGCATGAGCGAGTCCCCCTTGTTCACGCGCCTCAAGTCCGAGGGCCGCGTGTCGAAGAACCCGCTGAAGGAGAGCTTCGGCAATCCCACGAATCTCAGGTACGTGCTCCTCGCGCTCTTCGGGGCGACGGCGGGCCAGGGCGTCGTGTGGTACACGGGACAGTTCTACGCCCTCACCTTCCTGCAGAAGCCGCTGAACCTGGATTGGCGCCTGGCCTACGCGCTGGTGGCGGCGGCGCTCTTCCTGGGGACGCCGCTCTTCGTCGTGTTCGGATCCCTCTCCGACCGCATCGGCCGCAAGCGGATCATGCTCGGCGGATGCCTGCTCGCCGCGCTCACCTACGTCCCGATCTACCAGGCCATGAAGGCGCTCGCGAACCCGGCCATGGCGCCCAGCGTCACCCGCCTCTCCCCGGCCAGCGCGGCGGGCCTCGTCGTGCTCCTCTTCATACAGATGGCCTACGTGACGATGGTCTACGGTCCGATCGCCGCCTATCTGGTCGAGCTGTTCCCGACCTCCATCCGCTACACGTCGATGTCGCTCCCCTACCACCTGGGCAACGGGTGGTTCGGCGGCTTCCTCCCCCTCATCGCCACCGCCGTGACCACCTCGGCCTGGGCCCGCCACGCCTTTCATGACCGTGGCCATCGGCGGCCTCTTCGTCCGCGAGACGAAGGACCACCGCATCGACACGCCCATCCGCGAAAAGGGCGGCGCCTTGATGTCCCACTGAAGAAGGAGATGGCAATGAAGCACATACTCATGATCGTCGTGGCTTTCGTGCTGGTCGCGCCCGCGGCGGCGCTCGCCCAGCGGACGTCCGTCTCCCGGGACGTGCCGGTCTACAACAACGGAGGCTTGCCGGACCTCAGCCCCGACCCCAAGCGCTTCGTCTCACAGATGGAGATCGTCGACCGTCTCTTCGCGGAGGGCGACTGCGAGCTGGACGAGGGCTCGGTCGGCGGCACCGGCTACCGTCGGCTTCTCCGGTTCGACACCGTCCTCATCAACTCCGGAGACGG
>QHVP01000417.1 GCA_003222295.1 Acidobacteriota bacterium
CGCGGCTCCTGGCGCAGGGGACGGTACATCGTCGGATAGTTGCGCCGCATGACCCACTGGTGCACGACGTCTCCCGAGATCCCGACCACGGTCAGCCACGGCGTTTCGCGCGCGGGGTCGACGGTGCGGAAGCGCCGTCCGACGGCGTCCTGTCCCGGCCAGAAGCGCTGCGCGAACGACCGGCTGACGACCACGACCTGCGGCGACTTCTCGACGTCGCTCTCCTCGATGCCCCGTCCCTGGACGACCGGAAGGCGCATGGTCGCGAAATAGTTGGGCTCGACCCAGCGCGCGTCCACCGAGGGCGGATCGGCATCCTTGGCGAGCGGCTGGCCCTCGATCTCGACACCCTGCCAGTTGTTCCCGGGACGCGCGGGCAGCACGTTGGCCGTGGTCACGTCGGTGACGCCCGGCAAGCCTGACCTCGAAGGTCAGCAGCCGGTCCGGGTCGTAACCCTGGGGTCCGACGAGCAGCCCCCGCGCGGAGCGCACGGCGAGGCCCGCCGTCGCCATCAGCACGAGCGCCGCCGCCATCTGGAAGACGACGAGCGCGTTGCGCCCACGCTGGCGAGCGCCGCCCACGGTGGTGCCGCGCCCGCCGTCGTGCAGGACGTCGCTCAGCGACGCGGTCCAGGCGCGGCGCGCGGGAATCGTGCTGAAGACGGCGGCGGCCAGGACCGCGAGGACGCTGCTGAAGGCGAGCGTGCGCCAGTCGGCGCCGAGGTGCTCCCAGCCCGGCAGGTAGCGCAGCAGCGCCGCCGGCATGTTGTCGCGGATCGCGCGCGCGCCCAGCGCGACCAGGGGCATGGACAGCGCGGCCGCCGCCATCGCCGTCACCACGCCCTCGGTCAGGAGCTGGCGGACGATGCGGCCGCGGCCGGCGCCGAGGGCCAGGCGAAGCGCCATCTCGCGCTGCCGCTCGGCGCCGCGCGCGAGGATGAGGTTCGCGACGTTGACGCAGGCGATCAGCATCACGAGGACGGCCGCCGCCTGCCAGATGGCCAGGATGTCGGGCAGCACCGGATCGCCGAATCCGAGGTTGAAGGAGGCGACGGCGACGCCACGGCCGGTGTTGGTCTGCGGGTGGTCCTTCTCGATGCGATGCGCGACGACGGCCAGCTCCGCTCGCGCCTGGGCCAGCGTGCCTCCGTCGGCCAGACGGCCCAGGATGGTCAGCCCGTGCTGGTCGCGCCGGGCCTCCGCGGCCGCGGGCAGCACCAGCGGGACCCAGGCCTGCACGCCGTTGGGGAACTGGAACCGCGGCGGCGCGATGCCGACGACCTCGTACGGCTCCATGTTCAAGGTGACCATCCGGCCGATCATCGGCTGCCCGCCAAAGCTGCGCCGCCAGAGCGCATCGGTGAGGATGACGCGGCGGTCCCGGCCTTTCTGCGCCTCCTCGCGGAGGAACGCGCGTCCGGCGGCGGGGGCGACGCCGAGTGCTTCGAAGAAACCGGGGGAGACGACCGCCGCCTCCACGTGCTCCGAGGCGCCTTCGGTGCGGAGGCTCGTCTCCCACTCGTCGATGGCGATCATCTCCGCCACCGCGCCCTTCGCCTGGGCCTGCCAGTCGAGGAGGTTGGCCGGCGAGACGTTCTCGCGGTCGATGTTGTCCATGCCCGGACCCGTTTCCCAGAGCCGGACGAGACGCGACGTGTTGGGGTAGTCGAACGGCCGCAGGACCATGGCGTCCAGGAGGTTGAAGATGACGCCGTTGGCGGCCAGCCCTACGGCCAGCGTCCCGATCATGAGGAGGCTGACCCCGGGGCTCTTCGCCATCGAGCGCAGCGCGAACCGTACGTCCCGGACGATCTGGGACATCGAGAGGACCCCCTTCAGGATGGACTCTATGGCGGAACGCACGCGGAGGGACGGGAGTTCCGAAAGTTCGTCGATTAACGTGTAGATATGCGCATTGGCATCCTCGGTTCAGGGTTGATGGGCGGCAAGCTCGGGACGATCCTCGCGCGCGCCGGACACGAAGTCGTGTTCAGCTACTCGCACAGCCCGCGCAAGCTGAAGCGACTCGCGAGAGAGGCCGGCGGACGCGCGCGGGCGGGCACGCGTCGACGACGTGTTGAAGCAGGCGGGCGATCTCTCCGGCAAGGTGATCGTCAGCTGCTCCCTCCCGCTGAATAAAGATGACACCAGGCTGGTGGTGGCCTGCACGTCGTCGGGCGCCGAAGCGCTCGCGAAGAAGGTGCGGAAGGCGGCCGTCGTCTCCGCGTTCGGGACGGTCCCGAGCGAGGTCCTCTTCGACGTGTTCGCGGCCAGGCGACGGAGACGCCGCCGGCCCAGCCTCCTCCATTGCGGGGATGATCCGGACGCCAAGAAGGTCGCGGCGCGCCTCATCCGTGACGCAGGCTTCGAGCCCGTGGACGCGGGACCGCTGCGGATCGCCCGCTATCTGGAGCCGTTCACCCTGGCCATGGCCCAGCTCGCGTACGAGGGCGACGAGGGGCCCGAGATCGCGTACCGCATCGAACGCTTCGGGAGGAAGGGTGGCAGGTAGGACGGGCGGGGGCTATCGGACGTAGTCTGCGCAGTCCGCGGCCACGATGTCGATCGCGACGACCTCGCGGCCGTCCTTGTCGCGGTAAGAGTGGCGCACAGTCACGCCGCGGTCGAGCAACGTTTGCCTCGTCTGGGACGTGCAGGCCTCCGTCACGAGGCTGGGCCGCACATCCCGGACGAGACGGCCCGCATCCATCTCGTTCGCGGATCGATTGACCATGCGATAACGGTAGACGAGCACGCCGTCGAGGCCCTCCGTCTCGACCAGCTCGGTCTCACTGTCCAGCTTCTTCGGCAATGTCTTGTTCACGACGCTCGCGACGAAGGAAAGGTAGGCCTTCGACGTCGGCGGCTGGCCCAGCCCGCTGTTCTGGAGCAGGGTGGCAAGGGCCAGGAGCGCGATCAGGGTGCCCGCGACCACGACTCCGACCCAGTTGAGCCACGTCAGGCGGGTGTTGCGGTCCTCCGTCGAGCCCTGCCCGAGCGCCACCGCGTTCGCGATGCGCTGGGCGGCGACCAGGGGCACGAAAGCCAGGAAGCCGAGGAAGGATGCCGAACCCGCCGCCCTCCACATCAGGCTCGAAACGATGAAGCCGACGGCGAGCAGTGAGGGAGGAAGACGCGTGGCCACTCCCACGGCGTGGGTGGAGTCGATGATCCGGCGGAACAGCGAATAGCAGAAAACGATGGAGAAGAGCGACCGGGGCGCAGGTGCCACATTGTCACCGGCGTCCCTGACCCGATCCCACTGCTTGTAGAACCAATAGAGCTGATAAAGGCCGAGCGTCGCCATCAGCATCACCGCGAGCTTGAC
>QHVP01000418.1 GCA_003222295.1 Acidobacteriota bacterium
CGGGCAGGAGGTCGGCCACGAAGGCACGGAACGGCTCCATGCTCACGTTGATCGACGCGTCCAGGATCCAGAGGAGGCCCGCCGCCATCCAGAGCGCGGACGCGTTCGGCATGAGCACGAGGGCGGCGGAGCTGAGCAGGGCACCGGTCAGGAAGTAGGGGCGGCGGCGGCCGAGGCGTCCCCACGTGCGGTCGCTCATGTGGCCGATCACGGGCTGGACGAGGAGGCCGGTGAGGGGCGCGGCCAGCCACAGCAGCGGGATCTGGTCGGGCCGCGCCCCGAGGTACTCGTAGATGGCGCTCATGTTCGCCATCTGGAGCCCCCAGCCGAACTGGATGCCCAGGAACCCGAAGCTCATGTTCCAGATCTGCCAGAAGGCGAGCCTGGGCTTGTCCATTTCGGATCCCCCGTTCGCGCGCATCTTACCGCACGGGATCCGGTGTCGATCGGAAGACGTCCGCGGCGTCGCGATAGGTGAAGCCGAGAGCGCGGGCGAATGCGCGATCGCTGGAGTCGCGTCCGATGGAGACGCAGCGCGCGGGATCCAGGCGGTGCCGCTCGATCAAGACCACGCCGAGCCCAGGCAAGGGCTTTCGGCACCAGCACACGGGCGGGCCGTCGCCGTGTGGGCACCAGACGTGCTCGATCTCGAGGCCGAGCAATTCGTGCGTCCGGGAGAAGACGGCCTCGACGTCCTCCGCGCGCATCGTCTCGCTCGCCACCTCGGGATGCCACGAGACGCCGCAGAGCCGCCATCCTTCGTCGCGCTGTCGGGCGAGCCACTCGCGGGCACCCGGGACGAGGGCCACGTCGTCCGGCGAGAGCGGGGTGCGCGCGCCGCCGCGGCTCGTGCGCACGACGCCGTCGTACCAGAACACGACCGCGCGCCCGTCGTAGTCGGGGCGCGGCTGACGCACGAACGGGACGACGTCGACGCGGGCGAACCCCTCGGAAGGCTCAGGCGGCCCCAGCTCGCGGCGGTGCCGAAAGAGAACGCCAGGCGCGATCACGCCCGGATCGTCGCGCGCCGCGCGCTTCATCTCCTCCGGCCCGAGGAGGCGTCCGTGGCGCGCGAGCATGCGCTGCACGACGTTGACTTGTGCCTCCTCCAGGCTCATCTGCAGCCAGATGCAGCGCACGGGCACGCCGTGCGCCCAGGCGGTCTCCACGACCGCGTTGCGGCTGGCCCGAGAGAGGTACGTGTTGTCGAGGACCACCTTCCGACGCCCCATGGCGAGATGCTCTTCCAGCGCGGGGAGCAGCCCGCCCAGGCGTCCGCCCGTCTCGTCGCGATTGAGCCGCTCGTAGCCGTCGGCCACGAGCTCCGCGGCGCGAGTGCTCTTGCCCGCGCCCGCGGTGCCCATCACCAGCACCACGTCGCCGGGGGCGTCATCGGGCGGACGGCGCTGCGCGCGCGGCACGCGCATCATCCGAGCCGCGGGGAAACGGGCGTCGAGGGACGCGAGATCCTCGGAAGACAGGGACAGCGCGCGGCTGAGAGTACGCGCCGTCTCCGGGCGCGCGGGCCCGGGCAGGGGGACGATCACCTCGGACAGGCTGCGCAGCCACGCGAGCACGACGTCCGCGGGCGAGGCGCCGTGGCGCTCGGCCACGGCGGCGAGCGCGGGATCGTTCAGGAGCCGCCGCCGGTTCTCGGCGCCGCCGAGCGGACGATGGGCCAGGAGCAGGAGGCCCCGCTCCGCGCACAGCTCGACCAGGCCGCCGCGCAGGCTGGCGTCGTGCCACGGGCTCAGCTCCACCTGCACCGCCGCGATCGGCGCAAGATCGAGCGCCTCGCGCAGCGCGCCGAGCGAGACGTTGCAAAGGCCGATCTGCTCGACGAGGCCGTCGCGCTGGAGGGCGGCCAGCGCGCGCACGCTCGTGGCCAGAGAGGTGCGCGGATCGGGCGCGTGGAGCTGATACAGGGAGATGCGCTCGACGCCCAGCGCCTTCCGGCTGGCCGCGCAGGCGGCGGCGAGGTGGCGTGCGCGGCCGTCCGCGACCCACCGCCCGCCCGGCCGCGTCAGGCCGCCCTTGGTCGCAACGCGCACGCGCGACGCATCGCCCTTCCAGGTGGCGAGCGCCCGTGCGATCAGCCGCTCGTTGTGGCCGGTCTCGCCCGCGTCCCGGCAATACGCGTCGGCGGTGTCGAGCAGGGTGACGCCGGCGTCGAGGGCGGCGTGCAGCGTGGCCAGCGCCCGCGCGTCGTCGCGGTCGGGCGCGCTGGACAGGCGCATGGCGCCCATGGCCACGATGATCCCGGACGTGCCGCTCAGGCCTGGGGCGCCGCCCCGTACGGACGGCCGCGGCCATAGGTCTGCGTGTACAGCAGGAGCCGGCGCTTCGCCGTCTCCGTGAGCTCGCCCGCCGCGTAGCGCCAGCGCCAGTTGCCGCCGGGCCGGCCGGGCAGGTTCATGCGCGCCTCGTTCCCCTTGCCCAGGACGTCCTGCATCGGTGAGATGGCCAGCTCGGCCACCGAGGCCAGGATCGTGCGGATGAAGTCCCAGTGGATCTCCTTGCCGTCGGTGTTCATGTAGCGGCGGGCGAAGTCGCGCTCGCGCTCGACGTCGGCCGCGCTGCGCGTCGAATCACCCACGCCGGAGGTCCACCAGCCCACCGTGGTGTCGTTGTCGTGCGTCCCCGTGTAGACCACGAGCTTGCGCGGATAGTTGTGGGGGATGAAGGTCGAGCCCTGCGGATCGCTTCCCCAGGCGAACTGCAGGATGGCCATGCCCGGGAAGCCGAAGTGCTCGCGCAGCATCTCCACCTCGGGCGTGATCACGCCCAGGTTCTCCGCGACGATGGGCAGGTTGCCCAGGCCCTCGCGCAGCGCCTCGAAGAGGGCGGCGCCCGGCCCCTTCACCCACTTCCCGTTCACGGCCGTCTTCTCGCCGGCCGGGATCTCCCAGTAGGCCTCGAAGCCGCGGAAGTGATCGAGGCGCACGCGGTCCATCATCTCGAAAGTGGCGCGGAAGCGCTCCACCCACCAGCCGAAGCCTCGGGCCGCCATCTCGTCCCAGCGGTAGATGGGATTGCCCCAGAGCTGGCCGGTCGCGCTGAAGTAGTCGGGGGGCACGCCCGCCACCACCTCCGGCGTGCCGTCCTTCTTCAGGCGGAAGAGATCGGGGTGCGCCCAGACGTCCGCGCTGTCGTGGGCGACGAAGATCGGGATGTCGCCCATGATCTGGATGTCGCGATCGCGGGCCGCCTTCTTCACGTCCGCCCACTGCGAGAAGAAGAGATACTGCTCGAATTTCCGCGCGCGGACCGCCTCCGCCTTCTCCTTTCCCCAGCGCTGAAGAGCTCGCGGCTTGCGCGAGCGGACGTCCGCCTCCCAGTCCGTCCAGGCCACGTTGCCGTGCGCCTCCTTGACCGCCATGAACAGGGCGTAGTCGTCGAGCCAGGCCGCCTTCTCGCCGCAGAACGCCTCGAAGCGCTCCATGACGTCCGGCATCTTCCGCGCGCGCTCGTAGGCCTTCCGCAGCCGCGGCTGCTTGAAGGCGATCACGGCGCCGTAGTCCACCTCGGCCTCGGGGAACGAAGTCCCCTTCACGTCCTCCGCCCCGAGCAACCCCTGCTCGACGAGGAGGTCCAGGCTGACGAGGAGCGGGTTGCCAGCAAAGGCGGAGAAGCATTGATAGGGCGAGTCGCCATATCCGGTGGGGCCGAGGGGCAGGACCTGCCAGAGGCGCTGCTCCGCTCCGGCCAGGAAGTCGAGCAGCCGCATCGCCTCGCGGCCCAGCTCGCCGATGCCGTAGGGGCCGGGCAGCGAGCTGGGATGAAGCAGGATCCCGCTCACCCGCGGGTTGACGCCGGCGGTCAAGGCGTCTTGGGCGGAGGAGGTGGCGGCAGGTCGCGGGCCGGGCACTGCGAGTCGAACCCGACCTTGTTGTGCGTGCCGTCGCAGAACGGCTTGTTGGCGGAATGGCCGCAGCGGCAGAGCGAGATGACCGTCCGGCCGGCGAGACCGAAGGCCTTGCCGTCCTGGTCGGTCAGGACGATGTCGTCGCCCTCGATGCGGATGGGCCCGTTGCTGCGGACGATGATGCGGCGGTCAGTCAAGCGCGCCTCCCTCCGGTCCACTATAAGGCGTGGCCGCGCTCCCGTCACGAGTGGGATAGGCTCCGTGGAAACCGGCGGGCGCTCGCACGCCCGGGAGGTCGTCTTGAATCATCTCCGCCGCCGCAACCTGGCCTTCGCCTGCGCGCTCGTCCTGCTGCTGCCCGCGGCGCGGGCCGCCGCTCAGTGGGCATCCCTGGGAGCGATGCCGGCCCCGCGCCGCGAGGGCGCCTCTCTCATCTTCCAGAATCTCCAGGGCACGGTCGCGGTGTCCGCCCTCACGTCCCAGGTCGTGCGCGTGCGATTCGTGCCGGGTCCTTCGCTGGGACGCGACCACTCGTACGCGATCCTCACCCCGCCGACCGGCGATCCGGCGGCCCAGGTCGAGGTGGGGGCGGCCTCGTCCGTCCTGCGCACCGCTGCCCTCCGCGTCACCCTCACTCACGCGCCCTTCCGCGTCGCCTTCGCCTCCGCGGACGGCACCTCGCTGGACGAGGACGATCCCGGGCGCGGCATGGCCTTCGCCGGCCGCACCACCCGCGCCTGGAAGCGGCTGCGCGACGACGAGCACGTGTACGGCCTGGGCGAGAAGACGGGAGAGCTGGACAAGCGCGGGCGCTATCGCGGCGGCTATGCCTACGCGATGTGGAACTCGGACACCTACGCCTACGGCGACGACACGGATCCCCTCTACGTCTCCGTGCCCTTCTACATCGTGCTGCGCCAGGGGCGCGCCCACGGCATCTTCCTCGACAACACCTTCCGCACTTCGTTCGACATCGGGCGCACGGATCCGGGCCTCCTCGCCTTCGGGGCCGTGGACGGGGCGCTCGACTACTACTTCATCGACGGGCCCACGCCCAGGGACGTCGTCCAGCGCTACACCGAGCTCACCGGCCGCACTCCGTTGCCTCCGATGTGGGCGCTCGGCTATCAGCAATCGCGCTACAGCTACTTCCCGGAATCGCGCGTCCGGAACCTGGCCGACACCTTCCGGCTGAGGCGCGTGCCCGCGGACGTCCTCTGGCTCGACATCCACTACGAGGAGGGCTACAACCCGTTCACCTGGAACCACGAGCGGTTCCCCGATCCCGCGCGCCTCGTGAGCGACCTGCGCGGCCAGGGCTTCCGCGTCGTCCCCATCGTCGATCCCCATCCCAAGGCGCAGCCGGGCTGGTCCGTGTACGAGAGCGGGCTGGCCGTCGATGCGTTCGTGAAGAACAAGGACGACTCCGTCTACAAGGCGCCCGTCTGGCCCTCGCAAGGCGAGAACAGTCCGGGGCCGAGCGTCTTCCCCGACTTCACCAAGCCCTCCGCCCGCGCCTGGTGGGGTGACCAGCTCAAGGGACCGTACGTGGACGTGGGGGTGGCCGGGATCTGGAACGACATGAACGAGCCGGCGGTGTTCGTCGAGCCCAGCCACACCATGGACCTCGACGTGCGCCACGACGGCGAGGGCCAGGCCACCGACGAGCGCGAGATCCACAACGTCTACGGCATGCTGAACTCCCGCGCGACCTTCGAGGGTCTCGCCCGCCTTCGTCCCGACGAGCGGCCCTTCGTGCTCACGCGCGCCACCTACGCCGGGGGCCAGCGCTGGTCCGCGGTCTGGCCCGGCGACAACGTCTCCGACTGGTTCGCCCTGCGCGCGAGCATCCCCATGTTCGCGAACATGGGCCTCTCCGGCTTCTCGTTCATCGGGGCCGACATCGGCGGCTTCGCGGAGGTCCCTTCCGCCGAGCTCTTCACGCGCTGGCTGCAGACGGGCGTCTTCTATCCCTTCATGCGCGCGCACACGACCTTCAGCACGCCCGACCAGGAGCCGTGGTCGTACGGCCCGCGCTTCGAGGAGATCAACCGGCGCGCCATCGAGATGCGCTACCAGCTCCTGCCCGAGATCTATACCGTGAT
>QHVP01000419.1 GCA_003222295.1 Acidobacteriota bacterium
CGATCTTGTCCGCGTGGCGGTTGAAGACGTCGAAGGTCATGGCCGCGTGCAGGGCGTCGCGCAGGGTGATCGTCTGGCTGAGGATGTAGTCCGGGCCGAGCTCGGTGCCGCCCCGGTACCAGTTGCCCCACTCGTCGATGACGAAGCGCGCGCGGTGCTCGGGGTCGTAGCGGGCCATGATGGCCCAGTGGTCGGTGATGACCTTCTCGATGTGGACGCCCTTGTGCAGGACGGCGTACCAGCCCTTCTCGTCGAACCGCGCCCCGTCTTCGCCGGTCTGCCGGAAGTCGGTGTAGTAGTGCAAGGCAAAGCCGTCGACGCGGACGCCCAGGCCCCGTACGTTCTGCAGCCCGCGGCCACCATCGTGGGGCGGTGGCTGCAGTCCGGCGAAGAAGCCCTCCGTCCAGCCGACGTCGCCGTCGGTGGAGTGTCCCCGCGGCCCCGCGGCCACGAAGAAGGGGCGGACGTAGGCCGGGACCTGGGAGATGTACTTGCGGTATTCGGTGGCGTATTCGCCACCGGTCATGTTCCCGCCGCAGCCCCACGATTCGTTGCCCACTCCCCAGTACTTGACGGCGAAGGGCTCCTCGTCGCCGTTGGCGGCGCGCTCGTCGGCGAGAGAGACCGTCCCGGGCGGGGCGTTGCAGTAGGAGACCCAATCGTGGAACTCCTGTGGCCCGCCCGAGCCGACATTGGCGGCCACGTACGGCTCCGCGCCCACGAGCCGGCAGAGGCGCATGAACTCGTGGATGCCGAAGGCGTTGCTCTCCGTCGCGTGCCGTCCCGGGGGCATGCGGTGCTCCCAGTAGTTGTACGTGTGCGGCCGCTTGTCGGCGGCCCCGATGCCGTCGCGCCAGTGATAGCCGTCGGCGAAGCACCCGCCGGGCCAGCGCAGGTTGGGGGCGCCCAGGCGCTTCATGTCGTCCACGAACTCCTTGCGGAGCCCGCCGAGGTTGGGGATCTTCGAATCGCGGCCGACCCAGATGCCGTCGTAGATGACCCCGCCCAGGTGCTCGATGAAGTGGCCGTAGAGATGCGGGCTGATGCGCGGCCCCGGCTGCGAGGGATCGATTTCGACCTCGGCATCGGCAGCGGCCTGCAGCGGGCGGAGGCCGGCGAAGGCGGCCATCCCGGCCACGGCCGCCGTCTTGAGGAACCGGCGTCGGGCAGTCATGGGGCTGGCCGCTTTATATAGTCATACGATATGAGTTACAAGACGAGGGCCGTCGATCCGAATGAACCAGGGGGCGCAGCCGCGGTCGGGATCAAGAGGGAATACGATGGGGGCGGGCCTGGCAGGGAGAGAGGGCTCTCGCGTTGGCGGACGGGCAGTGGAAGGGGATGGGATGGAACGCCAGTATCTGAACCTGATCGGAGGGAAATGGGGGCCGGCCGCCGGCGGCGCCACCAGTCCTGACCGCAATCCGGCACGCCGCGACGAGGTGGTCGCCGTCTTCCCGTCCGCGGGCAAGGAAGATGCGATCCGCGCCGCGGAGGCGGCGGCCGAGGCCTTCCCCGGCTGGGCGCGCACGCCCATGCCGAAGCGCGGCGAGATCCTGCTCAAGGCGGCCGCGCTGCTGGAGCAACGGCTGGACGCGGTGGCGGAGGCCCTCACCTGCGAGGAAGGCAAGACGCTGGCCGAGAGCAAGGGCGAGGTCGCGCGAGGGGTCAGCCTCCTGCGGTACTACGCGGGGGAGGCGCTCCAGCCGACGGGCGAGGTGTACGGCTCCGCTTCCCCGAGCACGTTCCTCTTCGCCGAACGCGTGCCGCTGAGACCGGTCGCCTTGATCACGCCCTGGAACTTTCCCGTGGCCATTCCGACGTGGAAAGTCGCGCCCGCCCTCGCCTTCGGCAACACGGTCGTGCTCAAGCCGGCGGAGCTCACCCCGCTCACCGCCTGGCACCTGGCCGACGTCCTGGACAAGGCCGGCCTGCCTCCCGGAGTGTTGAACCTGGTGGTGGGCCGCGGATCCCAGGTCGGCCCGGCCCTGGTGGAGAGCTCGCACATCAAGGCCGTCAGCTTCACCGGCTCGAACACCGTCGGCTCGAAGCTGGCCGCGCAATGCGCGGAGCGCGGGATCAAGTTCCAGCTCGAGATGGGCGGCAAGAACCCGGTGGTAGTCCTCGGCGACGCCGATCTCGACAAGGCGGTGGAGGTGACCATCGCCGGGGCCATGCTGTCCACGGGCCAGAAGTGCACGGCCACCAGCCGCGTGATCGTCCAGCGCGACGTCCTCGACGGCTTCCGGCAGCGGCTGGCCGCCAAGGCCTCTTCCTTGAAAGTGGGTGACGGCCTGAAGGCCGACACCTACATGGGCCCGCTGGTGAGCGCGGACGCCGAGAAGACCGTGCTCGACTACATCGAGGTGGGCAAGCACGAAGGCGCGCGACTCTTGACCGGAGGATCCAAGCTCCAGGGCAGTGAGTACGACCAGGGATACTTCGTGGCCCCGACCGTATTCGACGGCGTGCGGCCCGACATGCGGATCGCCCAGGAGGAGATCTTCGGCCCGGTGGTCGCGGTGATGGAGGCTCGTGACTTCGACCAGGCGGTGGCGCTCGCCAACGATACCCGGTTCGGCCTGAGCGCTTCCGTCGTCACGCGCGACCTGGGCCTGGCCCTGCGCTTCATCCGCGAGATCGACGCGGGCATCGTCCATGTCAACTCGCAGACCGCGGGCGCCGAGCCCCAGGTGCCTTTCGGCGGTTTCAAGGGCTCGAGCAGCGGCACGCGCGAGCAGGGAAAGGCGGCGCGCGAGTTCTTCACGCAGATCAAGACCGTGTATCTCGATCCGCCCTAGCGGCGAGCGTCTATCGCGCCACGCCGAAGGTAAGCACGGTCTTCGAGCGGTACTCCTGGCCCGGCCGCAGGACGGTCGAGGGGAACGTGGGCTGGTTCGGGGAATCCGGGAAGTGCTGGGTCTCCAGGCACAGGGCCCATCGCTTCTTGTAGACGACCCCGCCCTTGCCGGTGACGCTGCCGTCGAGGAAGTTCCCGGAATAGAACTGCACGCCGGGCTCGGTGGTCTGGACGTCGAGCGTGCGCCCGCTGCCGGGGTCGACCACGCGCGCGGCATGGACGAGGCCCTCCCCCGTCCGGTTCACCACGAAGTTGTGGTCGTAGCCGCCGCCGCGGCGGAGCTGCTCGTCGTCCTGGCCGATGCGGGCGCCGATGGCGGTGGGTTTCCGGAAGTCGAAGGGCGTGCCCGCCACGGGCGTGAGCGGTCCGAGCGGGATGAGCGTGGCATCGACGGGCGTGACTCGGTCGGCGTCGAGGGTCAGCTCGTGGCCGAGGACATCGGTCTTCCCGCCCGTCAGGTTGAAGTACGAGTGCTGGGTGAGGTTGACGATCGTGGGCTTGTCGGTGGTGGCCGCGTATTCGAAGCTGAGCTCGTCGCGGTCGGTCAAGGTGTAGGTCACACGCGCGCTCAACGTGCCCGGATAACCCTCCTCGCCGTCGGGGCTCGTATAGCGGAAAGTGACCGAAGCGCCGTCCGGCGTGGACGCCGGCTCGCCCTTCCAGACGACCTTGTCGAACCCTTTCACCCCGCCGTGGAGGTGGTTGGGCCCGTTGTTGGTGACGAGCGTGTAGGTCTTGCCGTCGAGCGTGAAGCGGCCCTTGGCGATGCGGTTGCCGTAGCGCCCGACGACGGCGCCGAAATAGGATGGCTGGCGGAGGTAACCGCCCAGATCGTCGTGGCCGAGGACGATGTCGTCGAACCGTCCCGCCCGATCCGGGACGCGCAGGGAGACGATGACGGCTCCATACGTGATGGCCCGCACCTCGATGCCGTGAGCGTTGCGCAGCATGAACGATTCGACCGAGGTCCCGTCGGGCAGCTGGCCGAAGGGTGAGCGGCTGACCACGGGCTTGGCCGGTGGGGTGGTCGCCTCGGCGGCGGAGCGACCCTCAGAGGCGCTGCCACGCAGGAACAACAGGAGGCCGGCGACAGAAAGAATCAGAGGACGGGCCCTCATTGCATCACCTCCGCGGCATAACGCTTGTCTCGGATCGACGGCCACGTCAGGTCGTCCACGCCATCGGCCGCAGCATCCTGAGCGGCGAGATCCAGCCCGGCGAGCTGTTGCGCACCCACCCGGGTCTGCGCGCCAGCCGAACCGTGGTGCGGGAAGCGATCAAGGTCCTGGCCGCCAAGGGGCTGGTGGAGTCGCGCCCCAAGACGGGCACCCGCGTGCGGCGGCCCGAGTCCTGGAACCTCCTCGATCCCGACGTCCTGGCCTGGCAGCAGGAAGGCATGCCGCAGCCGGCCTTCCTGCGCAAGCTCACCGAGGTGCGCCTCATCGTCGAGCCGGCGGCCGCGGAGCGGGCGGCGCAGCGCGCCCGTCCGGCCGCGCTGGCCGCCCTCGACGCGGCGTTTGGCGACATGGAGGCGGCCCTGGCCCGTTCCCCGCCGGATTACGAAGCCTTCGATCAGGCGGACATCCGCTTCCACCGCGCGATCCTGCAAGCCTGCGACAACGACGTGCTCGAGCAGATGAGCGCGATGGTCTATTCGGCCCTGCTCGTCAGCTTCCACGCCACCAGCCGCCTGCGCGGCCGCGCCCGCGCTTCGCTGCCGCGCCACCGGGCCATCCTGGAGGCCATCCGCGGCCACCGGCCGCGCCGGGCCGGCGCGGCCATGCGCCGGCTCGTGCAGAGCACGGCCCGCGAGATCGAAGCCCTGCCTCGGAAGCGCGCGCGGCACTAGTCGTATCATATGCACGTATGTCGGGCCGACTGGAAGGCAAGGTCGCGCTGGTGACCGGAGGCGCGCAGGGCATCGGCCGCGCCATCGTCGAGAAGCTCGCGCAGGAGGGGGCGCGCGTGAGCTTCCTCGACCTGGATGAGGCGGGGGGCGCGGCCACCGCGCGCGCGCTGTCCGTATCCTTCACGCGGGCGGACGTCACGCGCGAGAGCGAGGTGCAGGCGGCCCTCGCGCAGGTGATCGGGCGGGAGGGCGGCCTCGACGTGCTCGTGAACAACGCCGGCCTGAATGCCTACTTCGACGCCGCGGCCATGACGGAGGCGGAGTGGGACACCGTGTTCGCGGTGGACCTCAAGGGGGCTTGGCTCTGCGGCAAGCACGCGCTGCCCGCGATGAAGCGCGCCGGAGGCGGCTCCATCGTCAACATCGCCTCCATCCACGCCAGGCTCACCATCGCCGGCATGTTCCCGTACGCGGCGGCCAAGGCGGGCCTGGTCGGCCTCACGCGCAGCCTGGCCCTCGACTGCGCGCCCGCAGGCATCCGCGTCAACGCCGTGCTGCCCGGATGGACGCGCACGCGCCTGGTGGAGGAATGGTTCCGGATGCAGCCGGATCCCGCGGAGGCCGAGCGCAAGGTGGTCGCGGTGCATCCCCTGGGCCGCCTGGCCACGCCCATGGAGGTCGCGAACCTCGTCGCCTTCGTGGCTTCCGACGAGGCTTCCGCCATCACGGGCGCGGCCCTGGCCGTGGACGGCGGGCTGGGCGCGCGGTTCGCGACGTGAGCGGTCCCGCCGCCGGGGATCCTCGGAAAGGAAGCGTATCCATGCGCCAGGCGCGATCGATCCTCAGCGGCCTCCGCCTTCCGGAAGCCGACGCCCACGACCTGCCCGACTCCGCCAAGCGATTCGCCGACGGCGGCCAGTATCGGATCGAGATCCCGTCCGTGGAAGGGCCGCGCGCGCTGGAAGCGGTGGTGGCGGCGGCGGCCGAGCACGGCGTCGGCATCCACCGCATCAGCCAGGGCAGCGGCATCATGCTGCTCACGGACGCCGAGATCTCCGCCATGCTCGCGCTGGGCCGTGCCCAGGGCATCGAGGTGTGCCTCTTCGTCGGACCGCGCGCGTCCTGGGACGTCGGCGTGCAGGCGGCCAGCACGAATGGCCGCGTCCTGGGCGCCTCCCTGCGCGGGGCGGACCAGCTCGCCTACGGCATCGAGGACGTGCTCCGCGCCTCCGCGCTCGGAGTGCGCTCGGTGCTGGTCGGCGACGTAGGCCACCTCATGGTGCTGGGCCGCATGAAGGCCAGGGGCGACCTTCCTTCCGACTTCGTGCTCAAGACCTCGATCACCTTGCCCGCGGCCAACCCCGCCACCGCGCGCGTGCTGGAGGACCTCGGCGCCACTTCCGTCAACCTGCCCGTCGACCTCTCGCTGGCCCAGATCGCGGCCATACGGCAGGCCATCGACGTCGCCATCGACTTCTACGTGGAGAGCCCGGACGACTTCGGAGGGGCCGTGCGTCACTACGAGATCCCGGAGCTGGTGCGCGTGGCCGCGCCCATCTACCTGAAGTTCGGGCTCCGCAACGCGCCCGGCCTGTATCCGAGCGGCCAGCACCTGGAGGCCGCGGTGCTGGCGTTGTCGCGTGAGCGCGTGCGCCGCGCCGCCATCGGCCTCAGCATCCTCCGCCGCTATGCCCCCGGCGCGGTGGCCTCGCCCCTGGGACCGAGTCGATGACGCCCCGCAGCTCCCGTGCCGCCAAGGGCGCGCGGCGGTCGCGTCCCGTCCCGTCCGCGCCAAAGACCCAGCCCGCGGCCGCGCACAAGATCGTGGACCTGCGCACCACCGTGGTGGGAACGCCGTGGCGCGAGCTGGTGTTCGTGGAGCTCACCACCGACTCGGGCCTGGTGGGAGTGGGCGAGGTCCGCATCGTCAACAAGACGGACACCCTCGTGGCCTGCCTGCACGAGCTGGGGCCGCGTTACGTCGTGGGCTCGGATCCCTTCGACGTGGAGCGGCTCGCCTGGAACGTGCAGCGCGCGGAATATGGGCGCCCGGGGGAGGTGACGCAGTCGGCCCTGGCCGCGTTCGACATCGCGTGCTGGGACCTGATGGGGCAGGCGTTGGGCGTGCCGGTGTGGAAGCTCCTCGGCGGCCGCTTCCGCGACCGCGTCCCCGCGTACGCGAACGGCTGGTACCAGGCGGAGCGCGATCCGCAGGTGATCGCGCGCCTGGCCCGCGGCGTGGTGAAGCG
>QHVP01000420.1 GCA_003222295.1 Acidobacteriota bacterium
GGGACCTTCACCGTCGTGCCGCGCCAGGCGACGGAAAGGGCCGCAGGCGACGCGGTCAGGGCGCTCGACATGTCGGGTCGTCGTGGAAGGGCGCGGCAGCGGTAATGCTGCCGAGACGCTGAGGCAAAGGGAAACGATGAAGTCACGATGGCTGGTCGGACTCCTATTGGCCGTGTTCGTCTTCTCGCTCTCGCCGGCGGCGATGGCCGCGCGCGGCGACAAGATCGTCCGCACGAAGAGTCTCGACGGGCTTCCCGTCATCAAGTCGGTGTGCGCGCTGCTCGGATGCCAGGTGCTGGGATCGCTGGACACCCTTCCCGGGTCGACGGCGCCGAGCTCGCTATTCCTGGTCCGAGGCCTCCTCGCCACCACCGTGTCCTGGACCCTGAGCCTGCTCGGCCTGCAGTCCATCGAGCCCGACCTGCCGGTCGGGGTCGAGCAGGACGACTCCTGGGCCTCCTCGCAGGCGACGGCCGCGGTCCTGGATCAGCTCTGGGACCGCACTCCCATGACGTATTACGGGACGACGGCCTGGGAGTCCTACTTCACGCAGCCGGCCACGGGAATCGTCCGCCTTCGCGACGCCCACTGCGGGCTCCGTGAGACGGGGGCGGGCGTCGTCGCCGTGATCGATACGGGCGTCGACCCGACCCATCCCACGCTGCAAGCGGTGCTGACGGACGGCTACGACTTCACGCGCAATGTGGGCGGCGGCAACGAGAAGGCGGACGTGCAGCAGGCGACGGCGGCCGTGCTCGACGGCACCTGCTGGGTGAACCAGGCCACCGCGGCCGTCCTGGACCAGGCCACCGCGGCCGTCCTCGACGATCCCGACCACGCCGCCTTCGGGCACGGCACCATGGTGGCGGGGGTCATCCACCTCGTGGCCCCCACCGCGCGGATCATGCCCTTGAAGGCCTTCACCGCGGATGGATCGGGGTACACCTCCGACATCCTGCGCGCGGTCTACTACGCCACGCAGAAGGGGGCCAAGGTCCTCAACATGAGCTTCAGCCGTCCGATCTCGTCCGCGGAGCTCAAGCGCGCGATCGACAACGCGACCAGCCGCGGGCTCATCGCGGTCAGCTCCGCCGGCAACGACGGCCAGTCGGCCCTGGTGTACCCGGCCGCCTACGACAACGTCATCGGCGTGGCTTCCACCTCGAACAGCGACGTCCGCTCGTCCTTCTCCAACTACGGCTACAACCTCGTGTGGGTGGCCGCCCCCGGCGAGGGAATCATCACCACGTATCCGTATGGAAGCTTCGCCGCGGCCTGGGGCACGTCCTTCAGCACGCCCATCGTGTCCGGCGAGGCGGCCCTGCTCGTCGGGATGCAGGGAGGCGCCACCCAGAGCCAGGTGGCCTCCGCCGTCGCGAAGGCGAAGCTGCTGACGAGCGACCTCCACTACGGCCGGATCGACCTCTACCAGGCCGTCCAGGCCGGCCGCTCCCTCTGGCCGAGCGCACCCTACAGCGCCGTGCCCGACCGCTGCGCGTCCGATTCGATCGATTGGACGGAAGCCCCGTGAAGGCCGGGGACCTCTTCCCGAGCGCACCGTTCTCCTGGAGCCCGCTCAAGCTCCAGGAGCTCGAGGAGAGGGTCCGCTCCACGCGCGAAGCGACGATCTGCGCGCTCAACCAGATGCTCGACCTCAAGGACCTCAACACGGGCGTGCACAGCACGCGTCTGGCCGAGTGGGCGGTGCGGGTGGGGCAGGAGCTGGGGATGGAGGAGAGCGGCCTCGCCGACATCGAAGTCGCGGCCCTGCTGCACGACGCGGGCAAGGTCGGTGTGCCCGACTCCATCCTGAAGAAGCCGGGCCCGCTCGATCCCGACGAATGGCGGGTGATGCGCATGCACCCGGAGTTTTCGTGGGCCGTCCTGCGGCTCGTTCCCGGGCTGGAGAAGGCGAGCCTCTACGCGCTGCACCACCACGAGAAGTTCAACGGCAGCGGCTACCCCTCGGGCCTGAAGGCCGACGAGATCCCCATCGGGTCACGCATCGTGAGCGTCATCGACGCGTTCGACGCCATGGTGGCGAGCCGTCCCTACAAGGAAGGCCTGCCCCTGGAGGAGGCGCTGGGAAGGCTCGTGCGCGACAGCGGGACCCACTTCGATCCCGCCGTCGTCCAGCACTTCATTCCGATCGCGCGCGCGGAGATGCCGTCCGTGTTCGCCGCCACCGGCGTGAGCCAGTCGACCGAGCTGTAGCGTCTTATCTCGGGGGGGCACTCACGCATCGCCAGGCGGGCGTTCGCGACCACCCCTGAAACCCCCCACCGCTGCGCCGCCGCTGCGCGGCGCCGCGCTCCTGACTCGCTGTCTACTTATCCAGACTGAGTTCGTTGAGGGGGACGTCCCAGTGCGCGTCGAGGATCTCGAAGCGCCGCTGCTCTTCCTTCTTGAACGTCGCCTGGTCCGGATAGAGGCGCCTCACGATCGCATCCTCGCCCGAGGGCGCCATCATCGCGGCTGTGTCGCGGAAGGTGATGGCCACCGCGAAGGTCCAGTCCGCGCGGCCGTCGCCATGATAGGTGGGGACGAAGGTGCGCACGGCCGTCATGCGCCCGGCCTCCTGCTGGGCCTTGAGGACGGGAAGGTGGTTTTTCTTGAAGAGGGCGACGAACTCGTCCTGGAATCCCCACCTCACCTTGTAGAAGTACCAGACCGTCCGCTCGACCGTCGACGACGATTGCGCGGCCGGGGCCTGCATGGCCGCCACCGCGCTCACGTCTCCCGCGGCCAGGAGGCCCCAGGCCGCCAGTCCCGCCACGCACGCGCCCACGCGCTTCCTGATCATGTCGGTCCTCCGCGCGGATTCTAGCCCCGCGCCGTGGACCGCGTCAGTCCCGTCGCCGCGCGACCGTGGGATCGACGCGGGCGGCCCGCCACGCCGGTACCGCGCACGCGGCCAGGGCGACCAGCGCGAGGCACCACGGTCTCGCCGTCGTCATCACGGAGTCATCTCGCCATGCCAGGGTACCTTCGGCTATCATCTCTGTTTCCTCGCGCGAAGTTCGCCGCATATCAATGCCCTCGGGAGGCCGCATGTCTTCTTCTTTCCTCCAATTGCCGGCCCGCGCGCGCCGTGTGCTCGCCACGTTGGCCGTCGTCCTCGCCATCCTCCCGCAGGGCTCGACCCGAGCGGACAGCACTCCGCAAACGCTCCCGTTCACCCAGAACTGGAGCAATACCGGGTTGATCACCGCGGACGACAACTGGACCGGCGTACCCGGCATCGTCGGGTACAGGGGGGACGACATCACGACGTCGACCGGCGTCGACCCGCAGACGCTGCTCGCGGACGGGACGGGCACCCCCGTGGACGTGAACGCCAATCGGTCCGATCCCAATACGTTCACCACGGGGGGCGTATCGGAGTTCGACGGCATCGCGAATCCAACCGTCGCCCTTCAAGGATCGGGAACGGCTGACGCGCCGTTCCTTCTCATCACCCTCAATACGCTCGGTCGATCTGACATCACGGTGTCGTACAACATCCGGGACGTCGACGGTTCCGCCGACAACGCCATCCAGCCCGTCGCCCTCCACTACCGCGTCGGCAGCTCGGGCCTGTTCACGAACGTAGCCGCGGCGTTCGTGGCCGATGCGACCACGGGTCCGAGCCTCGCCACCAGGGTCACGTCGGTATCGGCGACCCTGCCCGCCAGCGCCAACAACCAGCCGCTCGTCCAGATTCGCATCATGACGACGAATGCGGTCGGCAGCGACGAGTGGGTGGGCATCGACGACATCTCGATCACGGGCACCGAGGTCACGACGACCCGTCCCTCCGGAAACGGCTCCGCGAGCCCGAGCACCGTGGCGCAGGGCCAGGCCTCCCTCCTGACCGTCTCCGTGACCCCCGGCTCGGGCCCCACGAGCACGGGGATCCAGGTGAGCGCCGACCTCTCGTCGATCGGCGGTGCGCCCGCACAGTCCTTCGCCAACAGCGGAGGCAACAGCTTCAGCTTCGCGGCCACCGTCGACCCGGGCACACCGCTCGGTCCGAAGACGCTGCCGGTCTCCATCTCGGACGCCGAGGGACGCTCCGGGGAAGCGACGATCGCGCTCACCGTCACGCCGCCGCTCGGCCACCCCGTCATCAGCCAGATCTACGGCGGCGGCGGCAACTCCGGCGCCGTGTACACCAACGACTATGTCGAGCTGTACAACCCGGGCACGGCCTCCGTGGACGTGACCGGGTGGACCGTGCAGTACGCATCCGCAACGGGCACCTTTTCTCCCCAGAATGTCCAGCCCCTCGCGGGCACCATCGGTCCGGGTGAGTACTACCTGGTGGCTCTGGCCTCCGGCGGAAGCGTGGGCGCCGACCTGCCGCCCGCCAACGTCTCGGGCACCGTCAACATGAGCGCCACCACCGGGAAGGTCGCGCTCGCCCGCAACGGCGATCCCGTCTCGACGGCGGCGTGCCCGCTGACCGACGCTGATCTCATCGATTTCGTCGGCTACGGGAGCGCGAACTGCCGCGAAGGTAGCGTGAACGCGCCTGCCCCGAGCAACGCGACGGCGATTCTGCGCAAGAACGGTGGCGCCGCCGACACCGACCAGAACGGAAGCGACTTCGAAACGGGAGCGCCCAACCCGCGCCGCACCGCCCCCGTCGCCGAGGTCGGGCCGCGCGTGCACGGGGACGAACGGCCTCAACGCCCCGCGCGATTCGAGCATCACCGTCACCTTCTCCGAGCCGGTCGACGTGACCGACGGCTGGGCGCACGTGGCCTGTGCCACCACGGGGGCGCACGACGACGCCACGCATGCCGGGGGCGCCACCACCTACGTGATCACGCCCAACGCGAACTTCCTGCCCGGCGAAGCCTGCACCGTCACCATTTTCAAGGACCTCGTCCACGATCAGGACCTCGACGATGCCGGGCCCGACACGGACACGCTCCCCGCCGACTACACCTGGACCTTCACCGTCGCGACGGGCGCGGCCCCGCCCTATCCGCCCGAAGTGCATCTCACGATGGGCAACCCCTCGCGGGCGACGCCCGACCTCAACACGCCGAACAACTACCTGATGGAGAAGCCGGAGTTCGCGCTCTCCTACAACCGCGACCGGGGCACCCCGAACTGGGTGAGCTGGCACCTCGACGACTCGTGGACGGGCAACCTCGTCCGCAACGACACCTTCCGTCCCGACCCCGCGGTTCCGCCGGAGTGGTATCGCGTCCAGGCGACCGATTTCTTCGGCACCGGATTCGATCGCGGCCACATGA
>QHVP01000421.1 GCA_003222295.1 Acidobacteriota bacterium
ATCCTGTCCGAGACCTACGGGGTCATGGTCTACCAGGAGCAGGTCATGCAGATCGCCTCCGCCCTGGCCGGCTACACGCTCGGGGAGGCCGACATCCTCCGCAAGGCGATGGGCAAGAAGAAGGCCGACGTCATGGCCACCCAGAAGGGCAAGTTCCTCAAGGGCTGCGCGGACCGCAGGGTCAACGAGAAGAAGGCCTCGAAGATCTGGGACTACATGGAGCAGTTCGCGGGGTACGGCTTCAACAAGTCGCACTCCGCGGCCTACGCCTGGCTCGCCTACCAGACGGCCTATCTGAAGGCCAATTACCCGGCCTACTTCATGGCCGCCCTGCTCACGTCGGAACGCGCGAACACGGACAAGATGGTCCAGTACCTCGGCGAGTGCCGCGCCATGGGCATCGAGGTTCTCCCGCCGGACTGCAACGAATCCCAGATGTACTTCAGCGTCGGCAATTCAGGTGGGTACCTATCAGGGACGCACGCCCCTGCGGCTCCGCCTACCCCCCCACCCGCTCGCGGCGAAGTGAATCCGCCGCTCGCTGCTGCTCCGCTCGCCATTCGCTTTGGCCTGGCCGCCATCAAGAACGTGGGCGAGGGCGCGGTGGAGGCGATCCTCACCGCCCGCTCGGCCGGCGGCCCGTTCAAGTCCGTGTTCGAGTTCTGCGAGCGCGTGGACCTGCGCGCCGTGAACCGGCGCGTCGTGGAGAGCTTCATCAAGAGCGGCTCCTTCGATTCGCTGGAGAAGCGGCGTGCGGCCCTGATGGCGGCCATCGACCGTGCGATGGAGGCGGGCCAGAAGCAGCAGCGCGACCGTGAGCAGGGTCAGGCCAGCCTGCTCGGCATGCTGGGCGGAGCGGGGCCGGGGACGCCGCGCGCGCCCGAGCGCCTGCCCGACGTGGCGGAGTGGCCGGAGGGCGAGCGCCTCGCCTACGAGAAGGAATCGCTCGGGTTCTTCATCACCGGCCACCCGCTCGAGCGCTTCAAGACCGAGCTCTCGCAGTGGGCCAATGCCACCGTCGGTACCCTGGGGCAGCTCGGGGAGAAGGAGGCGACCATCGGCGGCATCGTGACCGCGCTGCGCCTCCTGAAGACGAAGAAGGGCGATCGCATGGCCACCTTCGTGCTCGAGGACCTCGAGGGCGGCGTGGAGGTCCTGGTTTTCCCGGAGGCGTACAAGAAGGCGGCCGCGCGCCTGGCCGACGACGTGATCGTCCTGGTCAAGGGCCGCGCGGAAGCCCTGGACGAAGGGCGATTTCGCCTCCTCGCCTCCGACGTCATGCCCCTGGAGACGGCCAAGCTCAGCGAGGCGCGCTACGTCACCATCCGCGTCCCGGTGGGAAGCTGGGACAAGAGCAAAGGCGAGCGCCTGCGCGACATCCTGGGGTCGCACAAGGGCGACTGTCCCGTCACCCTCGAGATGTTCCGGCCGGGCTCATTCGCGGTGGCCGTGGCTCCCAGCGCGTATTTCCGCGTGCGCCCGGACGAGGTCCTCCGCACCGAGGTCGAGGGACTGCTCGGCCCGGGATCGCTCATCCTCGCCCGCACCAGCGGCGCCCCGGCGTAGAATCCGGGAGTGGCTGATGATTTCGAGGCGCCGCTTTTGGCGCTGCAAAGACGCATAGAGGAGCTCGCCGCCTTTCCGGGCGACCCCGTCAAGGAGCAGGAAGCGCGCCGCCTCCGCCAGGAGCTCAGCGAGCAGCGCCGCAGCATCTACGCCGCGCTCACCCCCTGGCAGAAGACGCAGGTCGCGCGGCATCCCAACCGCCCGTCCACCCTCGACTACATCGCTGCATTGTTCACCGACTTCACGGAGCTGCACGGCGACCGCCGCTTCGGCGACGATCCCGCCCTCGTGACCGGCTTCGCCCGCTACAAGGATCGCGCGGTGGCCGTCATCGGCCACCAGAAGGGCCGCGACACCAAGCAGAAGATCTATCGGAACTTCGGGATGCCGAAGCCGGAGGGCTACCGCAAGGCGCTGCGCGTCATGCAGCTCGCGGCCAAGTTCGGCCGTCCCATCATCTCCTTCGTGGACACCCCCGGCGCCTATCCCGGACTGGACGCGGAGGAGCGCGGTCAGGCGGAAGCGATCGCCTACAACCTGCGCGAGATGGCCCGCCTGCCCACGCCGATCATCGTGAACGTGACGGGCGAGGGTGGGAGCGGCGGGGCGCTCGCCGTGGCCGTGGGCGATCGCGTGAACATGCTGGAGCACTCCATCTATTCCGTCATCACCCCGGAAGGGTGCGCGGCCATCCTCTGGCGCGACGCCGGACGCGCGGAGGAGGCGGCCACCGCGATGAAGATCACCGCCCCCGACCTGAAGGGCTTCGGACTCATCGACGAGATCGTCCCCGAGCCCCTCGGCGGCGCGCACGTGGATCCGGATACGCTCTTCGCCTCTCTCGACCGCGTCCTGGAAGCGCAGCTCCGAGCCCTCTCCGTGGTGCCCAAGGACGCCATGCTCGACGGCCGCTACGAGAAGTTCCGGAAGATGGGCCGGCTCGGCGCGGAGTTCCTCGAAGCCCCGTGATCGTGCGGGCGGTCGGCATCGTGGGCGCGGGCACGACCCCGCCGCCGCCCTCCCCGGGCCGCTGATGGCGGACCGTGAGCTGCCCGTCGATCCCGCCCGGCTGCGCCGGCAGTTTCCGGACCTCACCGACGCGGACATGCAGGCCTTCGAGGAAGTCACGCGGAGGATACTGGCCGAGGGGCGGCCGGATGCGCGGGCGAAGCTCACGCGCCAGATCGTCGCCGAGGGCCGACAGGCCCGCGCACGCGCGGCCGCGGGGGCCAGGCTTTCCGCGGACGAGTCCCTGGCCGCGCGCTACGTGGCCGCCGTGGAGAAAATGCAGCCACCCATCCGCGATGGTGGCCGGTGACCAGCCACCCATCCGCGATGGTGGCCGCTAGATGCAATCCCGCATCCTATAGCTCCTCAGGCGCTCTTGCGCCCGGCGCCGCTGCGTGAGCCGAGGCCCGGCGGCGCCAGCGAGGGCGTGGGCTGTGGCCGCTGGTTCTCGGACGGAGACGAGTAGGAGCGATTCACGAATACGACGACGGCGCCCAGGAGCACGCTGGCCGCGCAGAGCCCGACGCGAACCCAGTTGACCTGGGAAGGGCTCTCCGTGGCCCGCTTCATCTGCTCGGCGAGGAAGGGATCGATCTTCCCCAGCAGGTAGCCGGAGATGAATGCGCCCACCGTCTTGCCCACGAACTGGAGACGCTGGGCGTCTCGTTCGTCGATGGGTGAGAAGAACATTCCCACCGCCCATCCGGAGAGGGCGCCCAGGAGCGCCACCAGGAGGTTGAGGCCGACCGCGGCGCGGTCCGCGCCGAGGATCACGCAGAGATAAACGAGGAGTGCCCCGAAGAGCACGGCGAAGATTCCCGTGAAGAGAAGGCTGAACGGATGAGGCCCGAGCTTCCTGGTCCACCGGTCCATCGACTCATCTCTCGCGTCGCTCCCTTTGGCAGCGGGCTTCGGAGACGCCTCGATGGGGAACCACTGGCCACGCGGAAACGGCGATTGCCTGCGCCCAGACCCGACCCGCCCACGGCGGACGGAAAACGACTTCTATGATACGCGTTATTCGATGGAGGGCAAACCCACCGGGTACCACACGCCGGGCCGAGTGGCGTCGATGATCGCCACCGCCTCGTCGAGACGGAGGTCGCCGACTTCGACGTTCTGCTCGACCAGCCGCGCGTCCAGCGTCCACCCGTGCGTGGTGGCGACCGCCGTCGCCAACTCGGTCGCTTGAGCGAGAGACGCGGCGGTGACACCGATACCCCGGTGACCGGGAACGGGGAACCAGAAGTGCGTCAGGATCCGGGCTCTTCCGCGGATTCGCAGCCCGGGACTTCGCGCAGCGCCTGGAAGACGCGCAGCCCGTTCTTCCGTGCGACCTCGACCATCTGATCGGCGCCGGCCGACGCGCCGCCGACACGGAGCACGCCGTCGCACCGCGCGAGCAGGCGCTCCGCGATCGGATGGAAGACCTCGGTGAATCCCTCGTCGCCCACGCGGCGCGAACCGGCCAACGCGACCAGGGGCAAGGCGAGCCATTCGCCCACGATCGGGACGTGGCCGGCGCGGAAGAGGGGAAGGGCATAGGCCTCCATCGCGCGGACGTTGGCGGCGAGCTTTTCGGGATCGTCACCCGTCCCCGAGCGGTAGGGACCGGCGACGAGGATCATGAGGCCGCCGGTTTCGCGGCCGGTGTCGGTCATTGGGTCGTCCTCGATGAGCTCGATCCTATTGCCGGACGGGTCCTCGACGTAACCTCGATCGCCCGCGCGGTCACGACGGGCTCAGAAGACATCGTCCGCCTTGGCCGCGCCGAACCACGGACGGAGGTAGACCCGCCCGCCGAGGACCTGGGCCATGAACTGCGTCAGGGACTCGACCTCTTCGGCGCGGAACTGGCTCTTGTGGCATGTGAGCGCCGCACGGCTGGCGGCGAGGTCGGCGGCTTCATACGGCACCCGCACGGTCAGGAACTGAGGATCCGTGGGCGACCATGGGATGCCACCCTCGCGCTGGGGAAGGCGGTCTTTCGGGAGGCCCGGATAGAAGAGGCGGGCGGGCGCGCCGTCGGCGCCGGCCTGCACGAGCTGGGTGACCACCGCGCCGACGAGACGATGGTCGGGGTGCCCGTAGGCGCCTTCCGGACCGAACGTGATGACGGCGTCGGGCCTTGCCCTGGCCAGGAGCTTGGCCAGCTCGGCCTGGACCTCGGCCAGCGGCACCCACGGTGGACGGCTCTGCTTTCCGAGCTCGCCGTCCTTGAAGCCGAGGAGGATCGGAGGCTCGATTCCCAGCGCACGGCACGAGCACCGGGCTTCCTCCGCGCGCACCTTGGCCAGCTCCGGCCCGGCGGGGATGGCGGCATGCGCCTGGGTGCCCTTCTCCCCGTCGGTGACGATGGCGAGCTGAACGCGGACGCCGCGGCGCGCGTAAGCGGCGAGCAGCGGTGCCACGAGCGTCTCGTCATCCGGGTGGGCGAAGACCGCGAGGAGGGTGTGCGGTCCCTCGGCCGGTGATGCCGAAGGCGCGGCGGACAGGATCAACAGGAGGGCCAGGAAGGGGTATCTCATGATCGTCGGTCAGAGCCTCTTTCGTCGGTTGCCGTCGAGATGGAGGAGGACGGCCAGCAGGGACGCGATCCTTGCGAAGGGCGATTGTGCGCCAAGACGCGCGATATCTGAATCTCCGACCCCCACGCTAAAATGCATGGGTGAACGTCGTTTCACCAGACCATGGCGCCCGCCGCCGCCTACCTCTATGGGCTCCCTTATCTTCTTTATGAGCGCCCTCCACCTCGTCTCCGGGCGACCCCCCTCATGACGCCGCGGGCCGCCCGCCTCGTCCGCGGGGGTCTCCTGCTAGTGCTGGTCGGCGTCTCCGGCGTCGTGGCCCTGTCCCTGCGGCGCCCCGGGAAAGGACCCGCGCCCGCGCCTTCGCCCTCACCGTCGGCGCCGCCCGCTCGCGAAGGGACGCGGCTGGGCGGCTTCGTCCACCGCACGGTCAAGATGGACAAGGACGGCAACGTGCGCGAGGGCACCGTGGTTCACGCGCAGTCCATCGAGGGCAAGGAGGGCGAAGAACAGCGGCTCAAGGGCGTGGAGGTGAACCTCACCTACATGGCCAAGGGCCAGCCGGGCAAGGCGACCATCACCGCGGACGAGGGGATCTACGCGGCGCAGGCGCAGAAGGCCGTCTTCCAGGGCCACGTGCACGTCACCACCGAGGACGGCATGGACCTCAAGACGGACCAGCTGATCTACCGGGGCGACCACAACTCCGTCAAGAGCGATGCTGCGGTCGAATTCAAGCGGAAGGACCTCTCCGGGACCGCGCTCGGATTCACCTACGACGGGGGGACGGGCCGCCTGGAGCTGCTCAAGGACGTCCAGCTCAAGATCCAGGACGAGGACAATCCGGCGACCCTGATCAAGTCCGCGCGAGCGGAGGCGACCAAGGAAGAGGGATTGCTGAAGTTCCTGGGTGGGGTCGAGGTCACTCAAGGCCACGACCGGCTCAAGTCGGACCGCCTGGTCGTGAACTTCTCGGAGGAGGACCGGGTCATCCATCGCGCGCAGGCCCTGGACGACGTGGATCTGTGGACGAGCGGGGCCACGCAGGTCCCGGGCATGACCAGCGCGACCGCGGGGAGCGGACCCCGCCATCTCACCTGCCGCCGCCTCGACCTGTGGTTCCGGCCGGACAAGACGCTTCAGCAGGCGGTGGCGGGCCCGGAGGCGGACCTCACGTTGATGCCGGGACCGAAAGACCCCCCCGAGCGCAAGCGCCTGCGCTCGGACGTGCTCGACTTCGTCTTCGACGACAAGGGTCGCCTGGAGGCGCTGACCGCGCTCAAGGACACGCTCTTCACGACGGAAGCCATACCGCCGGCCAAGGCCGCCCCGCGCACCGTCGAGTGCAAGCGGTTCGTGGCCAAGGTCGACCCCGCCACCGGCCAGGCCACGACCATCGACTTCCTGAAGGACGTGGCCTTCGCGCGCGGTCCCCAGAAGGCCACGGCACAGCACGCGGTCTACGACGCGAGCAAGACGACCCTCGCCCTGACCGAGGACCCGGTGGTCGTCGACGAGGAGCAGGGGACGGAGCTCCATGCCGAGTTCATCGATCTCAAGACCGAGCTCGGCGACGTGCACGCGCGCGAAGGCGTCCGGCACATCCTGCGCGGCCGCTCCGCCGTGCAGGCGGGACTCCTCGGCAGCAAGGACGATCCGACGTTGATCACGGCCGGGCTCTTCGACTACACGGCGAAGACGAAGCTGGCCTCCTATCAGCACGGCGTGCTGCTGCGGTCGGGCAAGGACGAGATCCGGGCCGGAGGCATCGACATCCTCGAGCGCCCCGACGGCAAGCGCCGCCTGGAGGCCAGTGCGCGCGTCATCTCACGGATGCAGCCGAAGGCGGCCGCGGACGGGAAGACCCCGGCCACGGTGGAGTCGCGCGCCGGGGAAATGACCTACGATGAGGTGGCCAACCAGATCGTCTACAAGGGCGACGTGTACATCCGCCAGGGCGACATACAGACCAAGAGCCCGGCCGCCACCCTGAGCCTCAACCCCGACGGCGGGTCGATCAAGACACTGGAGGCGGGCGATCCCGTCGAGGTCCAGCAGGCGGCGCGGCGCGCCACGGGATCCAAGGGCACCTACACTCCGTCCACGGAAACCATGGTCCTCGTAGGCGACAACGTGATGCTCACCGACGCCACCGGACAGGTGCAGGGGCGGTCGCTCACCTTCCACGTCGGGGACGAGCGCGTGCTCGTCGACGGCCGGGAGGAGGTCCGCACGCAGATGATCATCAAACAGGAGCCTCCCAAGAATTGACGCGCCCGACACCGTGCGGGGGGGTGCTGTGAGCTCGCGGAACGGCGGCACCGTCCTGAAGGCGGAGGCGCTCACCAAGTCGTACGGGCGGCGCGTCGTCGTTCAGCACGTGGACCTCGACATCCGCACGGGGGAGGTGGTGGGGCTGCTCGGCCCCGACAGTGGCCACGTCTTCCTGGACGAGGACGACATCACCGGCCTCCCCATGTACATGCGGGCCCGCCAGGGAATCGGGTACCTGCCGCAGGAGGCGAGCGTCTTCCGCCGCCTCTCCGCCGAGCAGAACGTGCTGGCCGTGCTGGAGAGCCGCGGGATGCCGCCGGGGGAGCGCCACTCGCGCACCCGTGAGCTGCTCGACGAGCTCGGCATCGGTCACATCTCCGGGCAGCCCGCCTACACCCTCTCCGGGGGAGAAAGGCGGCGCCTCGAGATCTGCCGCGCCCTGGCCACCGACCCGTCCTTCATCCTGCTGGACGAGCCGTTCGCAGGCATTGACCCCATTGCCGTCATCGACATCCAGAAGATCATCGCGCACCTGCGGGACCGGGGGATCGGGGTCCTGATCACCGACCACAACGTCCGTGAGACCTTGAAAATCACGGATAGGGCCTATATTCTC
>QHVP01000059.1 GCA_003222295.1 Acidobacteriota bacterium
CCTCCCTACCAAGCTGTTATAGCAACATCCAGTCACAATATCGCTCCGATCGCCTGTGGTGTCAAGCGACGTTTGTGTCTGACTCCCTCATTATCCGCCATCAGGTGATTTACACGGTGATGAAGTTGTTATATCATCTTGTCGTGAGTCGGCCAGAAGCCGCCGAAACGCCGAAACATCGGCAGGTCTATCGCGCCCTCGAAGGCGAGATCCTGGGCGGCCGCTGGAAGGAAGGCGACCGCCTGCCCAGCGAGGCGGATCTCGTGAGGAAGTTCGGCGCCTCCCGGATCACCGTGGGACGTGCGGTACGGGATCTCCAGCGCGCCGGCCTCGTCGACCGGCGCGCCGGCTCCGGCACGTACGTGCGCGCGCAACGCGGCCCGGCAGCCCTCTCGTTCGGGCTCCTGATCCCGGACCTGGGCGAGACGGAGATCTTCGAGCCGATCTGCCAGGGCATGATGGCGTCCCCGCTCGCGCGCGAGCACGCCCTCGTCTGGGGAAGCCAGCAGGGCGGCGGCGGCTCGAAGGAAGAACGCGCGTGGGAGCTCTGCCGGCAGTACATCGACCGGCGCGTGTCGGGCGTCTTCTTCGCGCCCCTCGAGCTCACGGCCACGAAGGACGAGGTCAACTTGCGCATCGCGCAGGCCCTCGACGACGCCCGCATCCCGGTCGTCCTGCTCGACCGCACCGTCGTGCCCTACCCGCAGCGCGGGCACCACGACCTCGTGGGGATCGACAACCGGCGCGCCGGGTACCTCATCACCGAGCACCTCCTGCGCCTCGGCTCGCGCCGCATTGCGTTCGTGGGCGTCGGCAACGCGGCGGCGACCGTCGATGCCCGCGCGTCCGGTTACCGCGAGGCGCTCACCGCCTGGGAGGTCCCGTACGACCGGGCCTTCGTCCGTCGCGTCGATCCCGCGGACGCGGCGACGGTGCGCGGACTCATGGAATCGGTGCGCCCCGACGCCATCGTCTGCGCCAACGACTGGACGGCGGCCCGTTTGATGCGCACGCTGCTCGAGCTGGGCCACGCCGTGCCCGGCGACGTGCGCCTGGTCGGGATCGACGACGTGGAATACGCGAAGCTGCTGTCCGTGCCCCTGACCACGCTGCGCCAGCCCACCCGCCAGATCGGCGCCGCCGCCCTGGCCGCGATGCTGGACCGCGTGGCCGGAGGCGATCTGCCCACCCGCGACATCCTGCTGCACGGGACGCTGATCGTGCGGAGGTCGTGCGGCGCGCCGGAAGAGCAGCGCGGCGAGTCCCCAGAGCGCTGATCCGGCGACTCGCCTACGGACCGAACACGAAGGGCACGTTCCAGTCCTGTTCGATCCGGTTCGCTCCCGCCCCCGTCTCCATGATCATCGTCGCCACTCGGAACGGCGTCGCGGCATCCGCGGGTGACGCGGGACAAGACACCTCGACCGGAAACGTCTGGCCGGCGGCCAGGTCGAAGACGGTGGACGCGCATTCCAACCGCGCCTGGCTCTCCGTGAAAAGGCTGACGCGCAGGCGCTGCCCGTGCAGATCCCCGTCCGGCCGGACGTTGAAGACGATCTTCAGGCGCCCCGTGCAGGCGGCCACCGTCGGTCCGCACCCGGCAAGGGTCGAGCCGGGGACCGGATTCGAGTTCACGAAGGTGATCCGGCCCGGACCCGCGCCAGTGGTGGCCACCGCGAGCGCGCGCGGATCCTGCGTCACCGGAGGATCGTCCGGCGTCCAGGGCCCCAGGTCGCAAGACTGCTGCTGCTCACCGCAGGCCGTGAGCAGGACGAGAGACACCACGAGCGAGCGTCTCATAGGCACTCCGCAATCGCTTCACAACGGGGAAGCTGCGATCACGGTATGCGCGCGCGCGTGTGGCGCGCGGCTCCCTGTGACGGTCTTGGCGACTGTCCCGCTCGTTTCCGCGGGCGCACGAGACGGCGTCTCGATTAACATCTCGCCTCGATGGCTTCTTCCGCCGCGCCCGGTCTCGCCCGCCGCATCGGCGCCTTCGACGCCACCATGATCGTCATGGGCGGCATCGTGGGCTCCGGCATCTTCGCCAATCCCCGCGAGGTGGCGATCGAGCTGCCATCCGCGCCGCTGCTGCTCGCGGCCTGGATCGCGGGCGGCGTGATGGCCCTTCTGGGCGCGCTCATCTATGCGGAGCTGGCCGCGCGCCGGCCGGGCGTGGGCGGTCAATACGCCTATCTGCGCGACGCCTATCACCCGCTGGCGGCGTTCCTCTACGGCTGGGTGCTGCTGCTCGTCGTGCAGACGGGCGGCATGGCCGCGGTGGCCCTCATCTTCGCGCGCTACAGCGGCCGCCTCCTGGGGGTTGCGCTGCCGGAGCCCGCGCTGGGCATGGCCGCCCTGCTCGCCCTCACCGTCGTGAACTGCCTGGGCGTGGCCATGGGCGCGCGCGTGCAGTCGGCGCTGATGGTCCTGAAGATCGCGGCCATCGCGACCCTCATCGTGTGCGGGTGGCTCCTGGTCCCGCCCGTGACCGGCGCGGCGGCCGCGGCTCCTCTCGCCGGCCAGGGCGTCCGCGCGCTGTTCGCCTTCGGCGCCGCCATGGCGCCCGTCCTCTTCGCGTACGGGGGATGGCAGACGGCGAGCTTCGTCTCCGGCGAGCTGCGCGACCCGCGGCGTGACCTCCCACGCGGACTGCTCCTCGGGGTGAGCGGCGTGATCGTGCTCTACCTCGGCGTGAACTGGGTCTGCGTGCGCGCCCTGGGCGGGCCGGGCCTGGCCCAGACCCTGGCTCCGGCCTCGGCGGTGATGGAGCGCGCGCTGGGCCCGGCGGGGGCGCGGCTCATCGCGGCGGGCATCGCGATCTCGACGCTGGGTTTCCTCAGCCAGTCGATGCTCACCGCGCCGCGGGTGTACTACGCGATGGCGAACGACGGCGTGTTCTTCGAGCGCGTCGGGCGCATCCATCCCCGCACGCGAGTGCCCGTCGTCGCGATCGCCCTGCAGGGCGCGTTCGCGATGCTGCTCACGGCCTGGGGACAGTACCGCCAGATCCTCGACTACATGATCGCCGTCGACTTCATCTTCTTCGGCCTCACCGCGAGCTGCCTGTTCGTGTTCCGGCGGCGGGACGGGGGCGTCACGAGTGAAGGGTTCCGCACGCCCGGCCATCCCTGGACGACCGCGATCTTCGTGGCCGGGTGCTGGCTGTTCGTGGCGAACCTGGTGGCCCAGAAACCGCGCGACACCCTGCTCGGGATGGCGATCCTGCTGACCGGCGTGCCCGCCTTCGCGCTCTGGAGCGCGCGGCGCTCCCGGGGATCCGGCTAGCCTAGCGGAAGACGCCGGTGTGGCCCAGCGAGTAGCGCCCGGGCTGGGGGTAGATGCACAGGCCGTGCGGCTCGCGGCCCACGGGGATGCGGGCGAGGAGCTTCCCGTCCTTGGTGTCGATCGCATAGACCTCGGAGTGGTAGCGGCCGGCCAGCCACAGCACCTTCCCGTCCTCGGACACGCCGCCCATGTCCGGGCTTCCGCCGCCGGGCAGGACCCACTTCTTCACCACCGCGCGCGTCTCGAAATCGATGAGCGAGATCGTCCCTTCCCCTCGGTTCGAGACGTAGAGGACCTTGGAGTCGCGGCTCGCGTAGAGGCCGTGCGCACCCAGCCCGGTCGGGATGAAGCCGATCACCGACGGCTTCTCGCCGTCGATCATGTAGACGCCGTTGGAGCGCATGTCGGCCACGTAGAAGACCTTTCCGTCCGGCGAGAGCTTCACGTCCTGCGGCATCGCGCCCGGCCGCAGCTTGACCGAGCCCAGGACGCGCGGCTCGGCCACGTCCACCTTGATCATGCGCGCCCCGAACTCGCAGCTCGCGATCAGGTAGCGGCCGTCGGCGGAGAAGTCCACGTGGTCCACGCCCGGACAGGGCACGCTCAGCGACCGCTGGAGCCTCATGGTGTGCGGATCGCGGAAGTCGAGCCGCCGCAGGCGCTCCGCCACCACCATCGCGTACTTGCCGTCGGGGGTGTAGTACATGTTGTACGGCGCATCCACGCGCACCGACCCGCCCTTCTTCCCCGTGGCGGGGTCGATCTTCGTCACCGTGTTCCCGACGTTGTTGAGCACCCACAGCGTCCGCAGGTCCCAGGACGGCGTGACGTGCTGCGGCAGGAGGCCGACGTCGAAGTGATCGATGATCTTGAAAGTCCGGGGATCGATCACGTCCACGCTGTTGCTCTTGCTGTTCGGCACGTACACGCGCTCGGGGAAACCCTTCACCACGGGGCTGAGGTGGCCCGGCCGCGTCTCGCTGTAGA
>QHVP01000422.1 GCA_003222295.1 Acidobacteriota bacterium
GCCGCGAAGCAGATCTACGCGAACCGCTATTTCGAGTCGTCCGTCAGCGTCACCACCTTCGCGGAGCGCGCGCCCTACCTCCTCTATGTGAGCCGGACCCGCGCGGACATCCGAGCGAGCGGATTCAATCTCCTGGAACGCCTCGTCCTCCGGCGGTTGGTGGCGGGACGCCTGGAGGCGCAGATCCAGTGGATGCGCGATCGCCTGGAAGGGCGGGATCGTCCGAGCGCGGTGCGGCCCGCCCATCCCGACGTCCCCGCCGACGAGGCCGACCCCGCCGCGACCGCCGATCCCTAGGACCGCGCCGAAGCGTCCTTGCTCGCCGCCTCCGCGGGCTTCTCGGCCAGGGGTGGCAGCGTGAACGCGAATGTGCTGCCCCCTCCCGGCCCGCTGGTGGCCCAGATGCGGCCGCCGTGCGCCTCCACGATCCCCTTGGCGATGGCGAGCCCGAGCCCGGCCCCCAGCCGCGCGGTCTGGCGCGCCTGCCAGTAGGGGTTGAACACCTGGGCCAGGTGCTCGGGCGCGATCCCGGGCCCCGTGTCCGTCACCGAGACGACGACGTTGCCATCCTCCGTGGTCGCCGTCACCGTGACGTGCCCTTCCTCCCCGCTGAACTTGAGGGCATTGCCCACGAGATTGGCGAGGACCTGGATGAGCCGGTGCTTGTCGCCCGCGGCCTTGGGCAGGCGCTCGTCCAGATGGCAGTCGAGATGTTGCCGCTTGCGCTCCGCCTCCGCGGCCAGCCCGTCGCAGGTCTCGGTGATCACGCTGCGGATGTCCATGGGCTCGGGCTGGATGGCCAGCTTCTGTCCGGCCTCCAGCTTGGCCACGTCGAGGAGATCGGCGATGAGGCGGTTCATGCGGTCGACGGCACGGCGCACCACCTGGATGGTGCGCGTCTCTTCCGCCGCCGGCACGTCGCCCGATTCCAGCGCGCCCACCGCGAGCGCGATCGTGTTGAGCGGATTGCGAAGGTCGTGGGAGACGATGGCCAGCACCTCGTCCCGCGTGCGCACCGCCGTCTCCGCGCTCTCGCGTGCGTGGCGCTCGCTCTCGGCCAGGGCCCGGAACCTCTCCTCGCTCTCGCGGATCTCGCGCTCCCGGCGGTGGCGCTCCGTGGCGTCCGTGAAGGCGACCACGGCGCCCTGGACCTCGTCGCCGATGACGATGGGGGCGGCCGAGTAGTCGGCCAGGAAGCTGGTGCCGTCCTTGCGCCACAGCAGCTCCCCCGCGATGAGGACGCGCTCCCGCGTGGTCATCACGCGCGTCATCGGGCACTGCGATTCCGGGTAGGGCGTGCCGTCGGGACGGGTGTGGTGGACCAGCGCGTGCACCGGCCGCCCGAGGACCTCCTCCGGCGTGAACCCGAGCGTGAGCGCGGCGGCCGAGTTCAGGAAGGTGGCGCAGCCGTGTCCGTCCATCCCCCACATGCCCTGCGCGGTGGATTCGAGGAGGGCCGTCTTCTCCTTCCGCTCGCGCTCGGTCTGCTCGAGGAGGGTGACGCGGCGGAGGGCGGAAGAGACGAGGTCGCCCAGGGCCTGGGCGTGACGCACCTCGTTCGGACCGAAGGCCTCCTGGGCGGACGAGCGGAGGATGACCAGCGCTCCGAGCACCTCCGTCCCCCCCATCAACGGGACGACGAGTCCGGTGCAACGCTGGCAGCGGCCTTGGAGGTACGGAGCCATCGCCTCGCCGATGGCTCCGATCTCCATCACCACCGTGGCCTCCCCGGAGTGCAGGGCCGCGTCCGTGAGCGACCCCGGGAACGGCGCGCGCGTTCCCACCGGGGGGCCACCCCGCCCTTCGGCGGCCACCACCTCCACCTCCTGGACGCGCGCTTCCTCGACGTAGGCGCCGAACCCGCGCGTCGTCTCCACCGCCGCCTGCACGACGCGCTGGGCCACCTCGCTCACGGTGACGGCGGCGGAGAGCGTACGGGCGACGTCGCGCAGCGCGCGCTCCTCCTGCGCGCGGTAGCGAAGCTGGCGGGCCTGCCGGCGTGACTGGACGCTGAGCATCGCCACGGCCACGGTCGCGGTCAGGGCGACCATGGCCAGGAACAGGCTGACCAGGGCCTGCCGCCGCGACTCGGATTGCGTGAGGCGCGCGGTCGCTTCCTCCCATCCGCCGAGGCGGCGGTCCAGGCGGGTCGACAGCTCGAGCACGGCGTTGACGCGGCGTTGCTGGTTGGAGAGATCGGCCAGGGGATCGGCGCGTCCGATCCGGCTCTCCATGATCTGCCGAACCATCTCCCGCCAGCCGACGAGGGTGGATCGCAGCTCGGCGGCCAGGGGCGCGAGGTCGGTCCCGGACAGCTTGCGGGCGACGGCGTCGAGGGAGCGGTCGGCGTCTTCCGCGGAGCGCTTGAACTCCTCCGCGAAGCCGGTGTCGCCGGTGAGCGCCCAGGCGCGAAAGGCCAGGACTTCCCGCGCGAAAGCCAGCCCGAACGCATGCAGCTCGTTGCGCACCGGGGTCACCCGCTCCGCCACCTCGCTCTGCAGACGGGCCGTGCGTCGCGCCACCGCGCCGGGCAGGATGGCCAGGGCGAGCAGGGAGAGGACGACCAGGCCGAGCGGAACCCAGGTCTGCCACTGCGGCCGCGGGCGGTCGCCCAGGCGGCGCGTGGTCTCCGGCGGGCGCGGGAGTGGGTTGGAGGTCAACCCACTCGCACCGTCAGCATCGAGACCGATCCGCCGTCGATCCCCTCCACGGGGAAGCTGACGGGCTCGCCCTCGCGGCGCAGGCCCAGCACGTAGAGCAGCGGGAGATAGTGCTCGGGCGTGGGCACGGACAGCACGGCGTCGCGCCCGAGGGTGTCGTAGGCCACGACCGGGCCGTGTTCGCCGGCCACGAGCAGCTCGCGCGCGCGCCGTTCGAAGCGCACCGCCCATTCGAACGGCTCCACGGGATGGCGGCCCCAGGCATACGCGTGCAGGTTGTGCACGAGGTTGCCGCTGCCGATCACGAGGACGCCGGCGTCGCGCAGCGACGTCAGCCGGTGGCCGAGGTCATAGTGGAACCTGGACGGCTGCGTCTCGTCGATCCCGAGCTGGAGGACCGGTACCGCGGCGTCCGGGAACACATGGCACAGCACCGACCACGTCCCGTGGTCGAGCCCCCATTCCTCGTCGAGACCGACGGGCACCGGCGCGAGCATCTCCTGGATCTCGCGCGCCAGCGTGGGATCGCCGGGGGCCGGGTAGACGACCTCGAAGAGCTCGCGCGGAAATCCGCCGAAGTCGTGGATGGTCCGGGGAGCGCGCATCGCCGTCACCCACGTGCCCGGCCGGTACCAGTGCGCGGAGACGACCAGGACGGCCCGGGGACGCGGAAGCGCGCGCCCGATGGCCGCCCAGGCGTCGGTGTACCCGTTGTGCTGGATCGCGTTCATCGGGTTGCCGTGCCCGAAGAAGAACGTGGGCATGGTGGGCCCGGCGCGCAGCGCCCTTGTTTCGTCCATGAGCGACGTCCGCTTCCTTGCCAAAGCCTACCCCGAGGCGCGGCCGGGCGGCCCGGGCCGCGCGCATTTAGGCCGTGAACGTAAAACGTGCCCGGTCGACGCGGACCTCCG
>QHVP01000424.1 GCA_003222295.1 Acidobacteriota bacterium
AGGACTTTTCCTTGACGGCCGTCGAAGGTCTGTGGTTTGTTCCCCTCCCATGTCCTCCCGAATGACGCTCGCCACCGGCATCGCCGCCATGGTCCTGTCCGCCGCCGTCGCGGAGGCGCAAGGCGCGGGCAATCAGCCTCCGACCCTGCTCAGCGACCTCGTCGACGTGAGCCGCGACTTCCGCGATTACGCGAACGCGTATTACCTGGCCGACGCCCTCTCGAGCTTCGATCCCGCCACCGGGAACGGAGCCGTGACCTGGCGGCGCCACCAGCTCGTGCCGCGGCTGGCCTTCGACAACATGAAGCCCGGGTGGCAACCCTTCGCGGGCGCCGTGTTCCCGTCCGGCGAGTACGCGACGGATCCGGAGCTGCCGTTCTCGATCCAGTTCGTCTCTCCACGCACGGTCCGGCTGCGCCTGCGCACGACCACCACGGGCGCGCCGCGTGCGGACGCCGAGTCCCTAATGCTGGCGGGCGAGCCCGCCCGCGATCCGTCCTGGCGCCACGAAGCGGTCCCCGGCGGCCACCGCTATTCGAGCGCCTTCGGGTCCGTCACCATCCGGGAGAAGCCGTGGCACGTCGAGCTGCGCGACGCCGCCGGCCGCCTCCTCACGCAGACCCAGCACGCCTCGGACTTCGCGGACACGCTCGTCCCCGCGCTGCCCTTCTCGTTCGTCCGCCGCTCCTCGGACTACTCGCGCAGCGTGGCCGCGGTGTTCTCGCTCGCGCCCGGAGAGAAGCTCTTCGGATGCGGCGAGTCCTTCACGCGCCTGGACAAGCGCGGGCAGAGGGTGGTCCTCTGGGCCAACGACGCCAACGGGGTCGAGGGCGAGCGGATGTACAAACCGGTCCCGTTCCTCCTCAGCAGCCGCGGCTACGGGATGTTCGTCCACACCACCGCTCCCGCCACCTTCGACATGGGCGTCTCCTACCAGGGCAGCAACGCGCTGATGCTCGGCGACGACGAGCTGGACCTGTTCCTGTTCCTGGGGGCGCCCAAGGACGTCCTGGCCGAGTACACGACGCTGACGGGCAAGGCGCCCATGCCGCCCCTGTGGTCGTTCGGCCTCTGGATGAGCCGCATCTCGTACTTCTCCGAGGAGGAGACGCGCGCGGTAGCGGCGAAGCTCCGCGCGAACCGGATCCCCAGCGACGTCATCCACCTCGACACGGGCTGGTTTGAGACGGACTGGCGCACGGACTACCAGTTCTCGAAGACGCGCTTCAAGGACCCCGCGCAGATGATCGCGGACCTCCGGCGCGACGGGTTCCACGTGTCGCTCTGGCAGCTCCCGTACTTCGTGCCCAAGAACGCGCTCTTTCCCGAGATCGTGGCCAAGGGCCTCTTCGTGCGCGACGCCAAGGGCAACCTGCCCTACGAGGACGCCGTGCTCGACTTCTCGAACCCGGACACGATCGCGTGGTATCGCGACAAGATCGCCGGCCTCCTCCGCCTGGGCGTGGGCGCGATCAAGGTGGACTTCGGCGAGGCGGCTCCGCTCACGGGGTCGTACGCCTCCGGCCGCAGCGGGTTCTACGAGCACAACCTCTATCCGCTGCGCTACAACCGCGTGGTGGCGGACCTGACGCGCGAGGTGACGGGGGAGAACATCATCTGGGCGCGCAGCGCCTGGGCGGGCAGCCAGCGCTATCCCATCCACTGGGGCGGGGACGCCGGCAAATCGGACATCGGCATGGCGGCCACGCTGCGCGGGGGCCTCTCCCTCGGGCTGTCCGGGTTCACGTTCTGGAGCCACGACATCGGCGGCTTCTTCGGCCCCAAGTCCGAAGACGTGTATCACCGCTGGACTCCGTTCGGCATGCTCACCTCGCACACCCGCAGCCCCGGGACGCCGCCCAAGGAGCCGTGGGAGTTCAGCCCGCAGTTCCTGTCCGATTACCGCGCGGCCGCGGAGATGAAGTACCGCCTGATGCCCTACGTCTACGCGCAGGCCCGGGACGCCAGCGCGCGGGGCCTGCCCATGGTGCGCGCGCTCTTCGTCGAATACCCCGACGATCCTCCTGGTCGCGCCCCTGTTGGAGACAGGGATGACGGGTCGCGACGAGTACCTGCCGCCGGCGCGGTGGATCGATTACCAGACCGGCCGCGCCTACGGCGGCGGCTGGCAGCGCATCGAGGCCGGGCGGCTGCCCGTCGTGATGCTCGTGCGCTCGGGCGCGGCCATCCCGCACATCGCGCTGGCGCCCTCCACCGCGCGCATGGATTGGTCCGCGCTGGAGCTGGTGGTGTTCGGCGAGGCGGCGGAGGCGCATGGGCTCGTCTGCCTGCCCGCGGACGGAGTCCTCCACCCGGTGACGGTCGCGCGCAGGGGCGGGACGCTCGCACTGGCCGGCGACCCCCTGGCCGGCCGCGTGAAGTGGACCGTGCGCGGGCCGGGCCTGCCTGGCCGTTAGGTTTCCGGCCTACCAGATCCGCACGCGGTCCTTGGGGTCGAGGTACAGCGCTTCCCCGGGCCTCACGTCGAACGCCGCGTACCACGGGTCGAGGTTGCGCACCGTATCCGCCCGGTACTCGTCCGGCGAGTGTTCGTCCTGCAGGACCTGCTGGCGCAGCGCCGGCTCCCGCATCTTGAGCCGCCAGCTCTGGGCGAAGCTCAAGAAGAACTGCTGATCGCCGGTGAGGCCGGCCACCACCGGCGCGGGCTGGCCGCCGAGGGACATCTGGTAGGCGTCGTAGGCGGCGGCCAGGCCGGCCACGTCCGCGATGTTCTCGCCCAGGGTCAGCTTGCCGTTGACCGCGAGGTCGGGGAACGGGCGGTAGGAGTCGTACTGCTTCACGAGCTGAGCGGAGGAGGCGTCGAAGTGGGCCTTGTCCTCGTCCGTCCACCAGTTCCGGAAGCGGCCGGCGGCGTCGAACAAAGCGCCTGAGTCGTCGAAGCTGTGGCTGACCTCGTGGCCGATGACGGCGCCGATCGCGCCGTAATCCATGGCCAGCGGCCGCGCGGGATCGAAGTACGGCGGCTGCAGCATGGCGGCGGGGAAGTTCATGGCGTTCATGACGGGCAGGTTCACCGCGTTGACGGTCTGCGGGGTCATGACCCATTCCGTGCGGTCGACGGGACGGCCGAGCTTGCGGAGGTTGCGCTGGAGCTCGAACCGCTCCGCGCGCTGGTCGTTGCCGAAGGCATCTCCGCGCACGACTTCGAGACCCGAGTAGTCCTGCCACTTGTCCGGATAGCCGACGCCGATCTTCAGCGCGGCCAGCTTCTCCCTGGCCCGGGCCTTGGTGGCCGGGGTCATCCACTCGAGGGCGTCGATGCGGCGGCCGAACGCGGCCATGATGTTGCGCACCATCGCCTCCACGCGCGCCTTGGAAGAGGGCGGGAAGTACTTCTGGACGTAGAGCTGGCCGACGGCGTCGCCCAGGGCCCCGCCCGTCGCGTCGACCGCGCGCTTCCAGCGGTCGCGCCGCTGCGGGATCCCGGCGAGCACGGTGCCATGGAACGCGAAGCGCTCCTCGCCGAAGGCGCGCGGCAGCAGGTCCGCCGCGTGCTCGAGGGCGTGGAAGGTCAGGTAGTCCTTCCAGGTGTCGAGGGGCTGGCTGGCCACGAGCGCGGAGAGGCCGGTCACCGCGCTCGGCTGCCAGATCGCGAACTGCGCCTCGTCGCCCAGCCCGGCGGCGGCGAGGTACTCGCCCCAGTCGAGGCCGGGCGCGGCCGTGTCCAGCTCCGCCCGCGTCCAGTGGTTGTTGTTCTTCTTGACGTCGGACGAGTCCTCGCGGCTCCAATGCGCCTGCGCGATCCGCCGCTCCAGGTCGAAGATACGCGCGGCCTTTGCCTGCGCCTCGGGCACCTGCGCGAGAAGGAGCACCTTCGCGATGTGCGCCTGGTGGCGCGCGCGGATGTCGGCCATGCGCGGCGACGGGTCGAGGTAGTAGGCGCGGTCGGGCATGTCGAGCCCGCCCTGCAGGAGGAAGGGCACGTACCGCGTCGGGTCGTCGAGGTCCTGCGCGATCCAGAGACCGAAGAGGTTGTCGGTGTAGAAGTTCGTGTTGTTGAGCGCGTCGACGTCCGCGCGCAGGGTCCCGCCGAGCACGCGCGCCAGCGCCTGGCGATCCTTGATCGCGTGGATGCGGTCGAGCGTGGGCTGGAGCGGAGCGATGCCTTTCGCCTCGATCGCCGCCTCGTCCATGTAGCTCGCGTAATAGTCGCCGACCTTCTGGGCGACCGGTCCGGCGGGGGCGTGGGCCTTCTCCGCCCGCTGGATCAGCTCCGCCGTGCGCTGGTTCGTCCGCTCCGTGACCAGGCCCGCCACGCCGTAGGCCGCGCGGTCGGCGGGGATCTCGGTCGCCTTCAGCCAGGCCCCGTTCGCATGGGCGAAGAAGTCCGCTCCGGGCGGGACGGTGCGATCGATGCCGGAGAGGTCGAGGCCCGGGGACGCGCTCGGAGTCGGGTTGGGCGCGGCGCCGAGGGCGGCCGCCACGCACAAGGCGAAGGCGGCCGCGAAAGCGCGGCCGGCGAGGGGACGGGGAAGGGGCATCATCTTCAGCTCCTTGAATCGGCGCGTGGGACTTCCATTCTCCCACGCCTCGGGCGCCTCGACGTCAGCGCCGCGTGCGCACGAAATCGATGAATCCGCGGTCGACATCCACGCCGACGAGCTTCACGCGGAGCTTGTCGCCCAGGTCCGCTCCCTCCTCGCCGTGCAGGAGCTTGCCCTCGACCGGCGGGCGCAGGATTCGCACCCACGTTCCCTTGTCGCTGGCCCCGGTGACGACGGCGTCGAAATGGTCGTCGATGCGATTCGAGAGCAGGCACGCCCCGGCCGACTTGCGCATCTGGCGCTCCACCTTGTTCGCGGCGTCCTCCTGGGCCGTGCAGTGCGTGGCCAGCGCCGCCAGCTCTTCCCGCGTGTAGGCCGGCTGGGCGCCCGCCAGCGCGGACTTGAGCAGGCGTTGGGCGATGAGGTCCGGGTACCGGCGGTTCGGCGCCGTCGAGTGGGCGTAGTCCTTGACGGCCAGGCCGAAGTGGCCGATGGACACTTCGCCCGGCGACTCGACGACGTACTCGCCCGCGCCCATGGCCTTGACGACGTCGAGGGAGAGATCGGGGAAACGCAGGGGGTCGGCCTTGCGCCGGAGGACCAGGAACTCTTCCAGGGCCCTCGCGTCCGGATCGGGCGGCAGCCGCTCCCCGAGATCGGCGGCGATCTTCTCGATGCGGTCCCAGCGCTCCGGCGAGCGCACGACGCGCCGCAGGCTGGGCAGCCCGCGCGCGGCCAGGAAGCGCGCGGTGACGCCGTTGGCGCCGATCATGCAGTCCTCGACGAGCATGCGCGCGTTGTTGCGGCGCTCCTGGCGCAGGTCGACGACCTTGTCGTCCGCGAACACGGCCCGCGCCTCGATCGTCTCGAGGTCCAGGGCGCCGTTCTCGTGCCGCAGCCCGCGCATCCAGTCCGCCGTCCGGTCCTGCAGCCTCAGGTTCTCGCCGAGCCCCGCGACCTTCTGGATCCTGGCGGGCGCGGCCGTCCCGCTCTCGAGCCATTCGCCGACGGCGTCGTAGGCGAGCTGGGCCTGGTTGTGGACGCGGCCGCGATAGACGTCGCCCTTCTCCACGGACCCGTCGCTCTTGACCGTCATCTCGATGATGATCGCGATGCGGTCTTCACCTTCGTTGAGCGACGTCAGGTTCGTGGACAGCTTCTCCGGCAGCATGGAGAAGATTCCGCCCGCGGTGTAGACGGACGTCGTGTTCTTCTGGGCGTGCGCGTCGATCGGGGTGCCCTTCTTGACCAGCGCATCGACATCCGCGACGGCCACGAGGAGCCGCACGCGGCCGTTTCCGAGGTCGTCGGCGACGGTGAGCTGGTCCAGGTCACGTGAGTCGTCGTTGTCGATCGAGCACCAGAGCCTGTCCCGGAGGTCGCGGATGGACGCGTCGTCGGCTTTCGCCGGGGCCTCGAGCGTCGCGAGCTGCTGTTCGACGGCCTGGCCGAAGTCCGGATCGAGGCCCTTGTCGATCATCGCCTGATGGGCGATCCCGACGAGGGAATCGCGATGGCATTCGCGGTCGCGACGCTGCATGGTCATGCGAACACGTTATCACCGCCCGTCACGGCCGTGCTTTAATCTCACTCCGCCGCGCGGTGGGCGCGCGACCCCGGAGCGCATTGGCCACGTGAACGACATATCGGCGACCCGTACGCGCACGCGGCCCCTGCGGGCCGCGCTCGATCCGGCGCGGCGGCACCTGGAACCCGCGCAGGTCATCACCAGCCCGGAGACCGGGCTCCCGTACCGCATCGAGCGGCTGCTCGGCGCCGGAGGGTTCGGCCAGGTCTACCTCGCCGAGCGGGCCCGCTTCGCGCGGCTGGTGCCACCGACGGTCTGCATCAAGGCCAGCGAGCACATCGACGGGTGGTTGCGCGAGGCCTACTTCGGTCAGCTCCTGGACGGGCACCCCCGGGCCATCCGCGTCTACGACGCCTTTCCGCTGATGCGCGAGAACGGCCGCGTCCTCTATTGCCTCGCCATCGAGTACGCGCGTCACGGGGACCTCCGGGCCTTCCTGCGGCGCACGGGCAAGGGCTGGCGCGAGACGGNNACCGCGGCCAGATGCTGCACCGGGACCTCACGCCGCTGAACGTGGTCGTATGCGAGGGCCCGTGCCTCAAGCTCGGGGACTTCGGGATCGTCCGGCAGCAGAGCGATCGGCGCGGGATCACGGCCCGGACGCACAACGCGCTGACCGCCCCCGAGGACATCCTGGCCGGCGCCGCTCCGAAGTGGCAGGCCCGCGACGACGTGTACCAGGTCGGCCAGCTCCTCGGGATGCTGCTCAAGGGCGACGCGGCGGTGCGCATCTCCACCCGGGAGATCCGCGGCCTTCCCTGCGGCGATCACTTGAAGGAGATCGTCTACCGCTGCCTGGGCGAGCGGCGCAAGCGCTACGAGAGCGCCGACGAGCTCATCGACGCGCTCCGGAATCCTCCCGCTCCGCTCAAGGTCGGGAAGCTGCGCTCGCTGAAGGGCGTGCGCCTCGCGTTCACCGGGGTCCTCAGCCGGCATCGGCGCGAAGCGGCATCGGCGGCGAAGCGGGCCGGCGCCATCGTGCACGGCGCGCCCTCCGCGCGGACGACGGTCGTCGTCCGCGGTCGCCCGAACCCGCTCCAGGCGGGAGGACGGGATGGGGGCCGGAAGCTGATCGAGCTCAAGCGGCTGCGCGAGAAGGGGCACCGGATCACGTTGCTCTCGGAGACGCAGTTCTGGCGGCTGGTCGCGCGCAAGCCGCGGTGAAGGACGCTCAGTAGCGGGTGACTTGCGCCGCGATGGCCAGCCAGCGGCCTTGCCGGCGCGCCCAGACATCCGTGTAGCGGCTGGCCCCCGGGCGCCCGTCCGCGAACTTGAACGTGGTCCGGGCGTGCACGATTGCGACGTCGCCCAGGATCCGGACGCTGACGTCGTGGCCCTCCAGCTCGGAGATCGTGGCCGGCAACGCGGTGTGCTTCAGGAACGCGGCGCGGTCGAGCAGCGAGCCGTCAGAGCCACCGATCGCAGATAGTCCTGGTTCAGCTCCGTCAGGGTGGCGAGATCGGAAGGCGAGCTCGCGCGCAGCGTGGCCTCGTCGCTCCGGACCACAACCGTGGTGTAGCTCTCGATGCAGGCGAGGATCGCCTCCCGCGGTCCCTGGCGCCACTCGTCGCTGGCGTAGAACGCGTCCTCGATCCGCTCCCTTTCCTGCAGGCTCGGGAAGGCGCGCATCAAGTAGTACGAGTCGCGATCGTGGAGGGACGGACCATATCCCACCACCTCCACCTTCCAACGCCGGAGCAGCGGGAGCGCTTCCGTCTGGAAGAGCTGGTGGAACCGGTCGCGCGTCCCCGGCTTGAGGTTGTAGGAACGAATCTCGACGACCTGGGCCGAAACCATCGTGTCGCTCCCCATGAAGGCGAGACACGCGCCTACGACCAGCGACCGGGCGGCGGAACGCCTCACGGGACGAGTTCGAAGGTCCCCTTCAACGGGTACCACTCCTTGTCGTTCGAAGCGAAGCCCACCAGGCCGTGGACGGCGTTGACCTCGTCGGCGGCCCGGAGGGACGCGTAGCGGGGACGGTCCGGCTTCTTCGGCTTCGCCCCCTTCTTCGCCGGCTTCTTCTTCGCGGTGCTCTCGCCCGCGGCCGCGCCGCCCACCTCCTTGAAGGCCACGGTCCCGTTTTTGTTGAACGTGTGCTCGTACGTCTTGCCCGCCGTCGGTCCGTCGGTGAACGTCCAGCGATGCGTCTTTCCGCGGATCGGATCGTCGTCTGGCTCAGCCATCGTTCGTTCCTCCCTCACCCTCACGATGGTAGCGCCCAGTGCGTGACGTGCGCGGAGACGCACACGTTAAGCGGGCGCGGCCTTTCGCGCCGGCCGTTTTCGGACGCGGTCGACCGGCCTCCGCGGGCGCACGACGTCGCTCGCCGCGCGCCACAGATGCAGGACCGCGTACCCGCGCCAGGGGCGCCAGGCCTCGGCGCGCGCTTCGAGCGCGCGCGTGCTGAGCGGAGCCCCGCCCGCGCCGGCCATGCGCCGCAGGACGAGGTCCGCGGCCGGGAACGCGTCCGGCTCGCCGAGCGCGCGGAGCGCGACGTACTGCGCGGTCCACCGGCCCAGCCCGGGCAGCGCTTCCAGCCCGGCCGCGACGTCCTCGACCGGCGCGCCCAGATCGAGCGCGCCCTCCGTGACCGCCTGCGCGAGCGCCCGCAGCGCCCGCGCACGCGCGCCCGTGAGGCCCAGCCCGTCGAGGTTCGCGGCCGCGAGCGCCGCCGGAGAAGGGAACAGATGGGTCAGGCCGTCCGAGCCGCCCGCGATCGGGCGGCCGACGCGCGCGACGACGCGGGCGGCGAGCGTGCGCCCCGCGGCCACGCTGACCTGCTGGCCCAGCACCGCCCGCACCGCGCACTCGAACGGGTCCCAGGCGCCGGGGATGCGCAGGCCCGGCCGCAGCGCCACGAGCGGCGCGAGCAGCGGGTCCCCGCGCAGCGCGAGCGCGATGCGCGCCGGGTCCGCGGCCAGGTCGAACGTCCGTCGCGCGGCCGCGGAGAGCTGGAACAGCGCGGCGGGGGCGGCCCCCCGCACGCGCAGCTCGAGCGCACGCTCGTTCTCCAGCGCGCGCACGCAGACGATCGCGTGGCCGCCGTCCCCATTGCGGCCACCCGCGGGCTCATTGGCGGCACTGCGGCCACCAGCGGGCTGATTGGCTGCGGCGACCGTCCGCGCGTAGCCGCGCGCGTCGACGC
>QHVP01000423.1 GCA_003222295.1 Acidobacteriota bacterium
CTGCGCACGGTCCAGGAGCAGATCGGCAAGGTGACGACGATCGTGCAGGGGCTGCTCGACCAGGCACGCCGCCCCCTGCTGAACAAGACCGAGGTGGCGGCAGGCGAGCTGGTGGAGGGGGTGTGCGAGCTGGCCCGGCCCTCGCTGGCCGCGGCCGGGATCGCCCTGCGCACGGTGGTGGGGCCGGGCCTTCTCCTGGACGTCGATGCGGGCCAGCTCGAGCAGGTCCTGCTCAACCTCATCACCAACAGCATCGACGCCATGCCGGAGGGCGGCGAGCTGCTGGTGACGGCGGGAGCGAGCGGGGGCTACGTCGAGATCACCGTCGCCGATTCCGGCACCGGCATCGATCCCCTGCACGTGGGACGGGTGTTCGATCCGCTCTTCACGACCAAGGAGCGCGGCAAGGGCACCGGCCTCGGCCTCACCATCGCGCGAGACGTGGTGGCCGCGCACGGAGGAACGATCGCCGTGGCCAGCCGCCACGACGAAGGGACGGAGGTGAAAGTGCGCTTGCCCCAGGTCCGGCCCGCCGAAGTACAGCCACCCAGCCCCGATGGTGGCCGCCGACAGCCACCCAGCCCCGATGGTGGCCGCAGGCGGCATGCCTAGGATCCTCGTCGTCGACGACGACCGCGAAACCTGCCGCTTCATGGACGAGCTGCTGCGCGGCGCGGATCGCCACATCGAGCTGGCCCACACCCCCGACGAAGCGCTGGCCCTGGCCCAGCGCGGCGGCTTCGACCTCGTGGTCTCCGACATCAACCTCAACGCGGAGCTGTCCGGCCTCGACCTCCTGCGCGCCTTCAAGCGCGCGGACCCGCGGCTGGAGATCCTGCTCATCAGCGGCTTCGGCACCCTGGAGACCGCCATCGAGGCCGTGCGCGCGGGCGCCTTCGACTACGTGAGCAAGCCCTTCGACATCGTCGAGGTGAAGGAGACGGTCGATCGCGCGCTGAAGCGGCGGGCGCAGCCGGCATCCGCGCCCGCCGTGCCGGAGGCGGTGGAGGCGGTTTCCGCGGACGGGCTCATCGGCCGCAGCCGCGGCATGCTCGCCGTCTACAAGCAGATCGCGCACGCCGCCGGCTCCGACGCGCCCGTGCTCATCACGGGAGAGACGGGCACGGGCAAGGAGCTGATCGCGCGCGCGCTCCACCACCACGGCCGCCGCGCCGCCCGGCCGTTCGTGCCCGTCAACTGCGGCGCCCTCGCCGAAGGCCTCCTCGAGTCCGAGCTCTTCGGCCACGTGCGGGGCGCCTTCACCGGCGCCCTCGGCGACAAGAAGGGCGTCTTCGAACAGGCGGAGGGCGGGTGCGGCTGCTGCGCGTGCTCGAGCACGGGGAGGTGCGGCCCGTCGGCGCCTCGCGCGTCCTGACCGTGAACGTACGCGTGGTGGCGGCCACCAACCGCGACCTCGAGCGGGCCGTGCGCGAAGGCTCCTTCCGGCAGGACCTCTACTACCGGCTCAACGTCATCCGCATCGCGGTCCCGCCCCTGCGCGACCGGCGCGAGGACATTCCGCTCCTGGCCGCCCACGTGCTGCGCGACATGGCCACCCGGGGCGGGCCCCTGCGCCGCCTGGCCCCGGAGGCCCTGGCCGCGCTCATGTCGTACGGGTGGCCGGGCAACGTCCGTGAGCTGGAGAACGTGCTCGAGGGTCTCGTCCTCGGCGCCACCGGCGACAGCCTCGAGCGCGAAGACCTGCCCGCGGTGTTCCGGGAGCGTCCGCCGGCCACGCTCGAGGAGCCGCTCTTCGACGGGCTCCCCTCCCTCGAGCAGATGGAGAAGCGCTACCTCGCGCACGTTCTGGAGACACTGAAGGGCAATCGCACCCGCGCCGCGGAAGTCCTCGGCATCGACCGGCGCACGCTGTACCGGATGATGGAGCGCTTCGGGCTGGACGGCGAGCAGGAAAACTGACGCGCACGTCTGCCCTCACGGTCGTCGTGCCGCACGACCAGGGACACTGACCTGTCTCCCTGGCGTCCCGGCCCAGAAGCGCGCTCGTCTGTCGTCTCGAGGAAGACGATGGGGGCGAGCTCAGCGTTGGGGCTCGACTCTTGCACAACGCGTGGAGGGTGAAGCACCGCCGGCCAACTTGTTCCGGAACAAGTTCGCAGGGTCGAGCGGCTGCGGTCCATACGCGATGGCTTCCTCATGTCCTTTGCGAGGCCGCAGCTTCTCGAGCGTCTCACCGCCGATCGTGAGCTGCAGCTTGTAACGGTCGCGCGAAAGCGGCGTCACCGCGGGGCGTGGCACCGACAAAGGCTCAGCGGTGACGGCCGTCTCGGAAACGAGCGTCGGACAGCCTTCGGAGGACGACGCAGGCGACTGCCTATCGCATGCGACACGCACCAGAGTCTCGCGAAGCCGTCCGATCGCGAACAAACGCCACGCGACGTTTCCACGCACGCGTGAGATGCTCCCCACTGCGAGTCTGTATCCTGCGCTCACTCGCACTCCGCAAAATCGCTGCGGACAACCGCGAGTCAAGAATAATTCCCGCCCGCTTGTCAGCGAGTCTCTGAGTCGGGTCCCTGGAAGGCCTCGCGGCGGACGCCGTCGCGGCCGTTCGTCTTGGCGTCCTGAAGCAACCGCCCAGCGGCGCGGAGCATTTCGTCGAGGCTGGCGGGCGGCTGCCGGAAGGTGGCCGCACCCAGGCTCACCGTGACCGGCGCGCCGCGCTCCGCCGCCGCCTGCATCAGCACGAGCCGCAGCCGGTCGAGCACGGCATCGATGGACGCGATGTCCGCATCGGGCAGGAGGATCGCGAACTCGTCTCCATCGAACCGCGCGGAAGCGTCCACGGCGCGCAGGGCCGAGCGCAGCGCCGTTCCCATTCCGCCCAGCAGGCGATCGCCGGCGTCCTGGCCGCGGACGTCGTTGACTTCCTTGAACCGGTCGACGTCGACGAGCACGACGGTGAGGGGCCGGCCCGAGCGCGCGCTGCGCGCGATCTCGCGCCGCGCCACCTCCAGGAAGCCGCGCCGATTCAGGAGGCCGGTGAGGGAATCGGTACGGGCGAGCGCGGCCTCCCGGTTCTTCCCCTTCCGCAAGCTCGCGACCGCCGCCGCCACCACCGCGAAAAGGGCGAGCTGGGCCGCGAGGTTGAAGACCTGGATCGGGAGGCGGGGTGCGCCGTACGAGCGCGTGGCCACGTCGGCCGCCCACCCGGCGATCGCGCCCGCGAGGGCGATCCCCAGCCCGCCCGCCGCGCCGAGGAACCAGGCCGCGAACACGATGGGCAGCAGGTAGAGGACGGTCACGTTGACCTCGGCTCCGGTGAGCTCGTCCACCATCCCGGCCACCGCCACCGTGCCCAGGGCCAGTGCGAAGATCACGCCGGCGGGCAGGGCGTCCATCCAACGCGCGAAACCCCTGAACGGCGATCAATCGGGGGATGGGCGATCGCTCGTGCAAGGTCGTGTGCGCGTCCACCACGGCCACGGCGATGCGCGGCAGGTCCGCGTCACCCGGATAGACGAGGTGGCGCGGCTCCCAGCGGGGCGCGAGCGCGTCCTTGAGCGCGAAGAGGTCGTCGTAGCGGTAGATCGACCCCAGCCGGTCGGCCAGGCCGAACGGGCCGACGTCGGCTCGCCCGTCCGCGGAGATCACGGGGACGAGGCCCAGGCTGACCTCGCGCACGCCGGACGCCGCCAGCCCTTCGAGCGCCCGGGCCAGCAGCGCCTCGCGGACGCCGCCGCGTGCGTCGTGACGACGGCGCAGGAGGTCCAGGGTCATGCCTGCCCCGTTCGCGTAGGGGAGCCAGGTGCAGAAGGCGTCGATCCGCCCGCCGGGCTGGCCACACACGAACACGGGCCGCGACCCCAGCTCCTCGAGGTCGAGAGACCCGAACGTGAAGTGGAGCTCGCCGATCTCGCGCTGGGCCAGCCACTCGTCCGAGACCTCGGCGATCTGCTCGTCGAGCAGGGCGTCCACCGCCGCCCCGCGATCGTAGCGCCACACCGCGAGCGCGCCCGGCTCCGCGACCGCGCCCGGGGGTCCGTTCCCCGAGGCCACTGCGCTCGGGGCCAGGATGCCTTCCTCGCCGATGCGCAGGGCCTTGAGCCGCGCCCCTGCATAGGCGGGCAGGTCCTCGCCGGGCACGGCGTAGAGACACGGGCTCCACCCGTGCTTGCGGCAGTGCTCGACGAAGTCGCGCACGCTGGCCGCGAGGTCCTCGGGCGCGCAGAGGGGGCTGCCGCAGGCGACCGCGACCGCGTTTCGCACCGCGTAGCCGACGAGGCCACGTCCCTCCGCGACCAGCAGGTGATGCTTGTCCGGGCGCAGCGCGAACGCGGAAAGCGGGTGCCGGGAATGAGCCCTCCGGATGCGGTCCACGTCCTCCGGCGGGGCCTCCAACCGGTCGTGGAGCACGACCGGCCGCAGCAGCAGCACGAGCACGTATAGCCGCGCCACCCAGCCCGCGACCTGGAGCGAGCCGAGGAAGCGCGTGGCATGCGCATCGAGGGGACGCAGCTTCTGCTGGGTGATGAGGATGCCGCCGCGGATCGCCTCCGAGAGGAGGGTCGTGGCGGGCGGCCAATGGAAGTGCGGCTCGAGCGTGCGCAGGCCGAGGTACCCGTAGGCGACGATGATCAGGCCGAGAGCGGGCGCCATGACCAGGGCGCGGCGCAGGGTCGCGGGGTCGCTCTGCGCGCTGAAGCGCCGGCGGAAGATCACGAGGTAGGCCAGGAGGAGGATGGCGACGATGGTGCGCTGGAGCTCGAAGTGCGGCCCGATCTGCGAGGCGACGGACGAGGCGAGGGCCACCGTCGCCACCCACCAGGCCAGCTCCTTGCGGCGGGCGAGGTTCCGCGTCACCTGCAGCAGGGCGAGGCCGGCGAACAGCATGACCAGGCGGTTGCCCTCGGGCACGTCGAGCGGGACCCAGCGCGCCAGGGTGACGATGGCGGCGGCGCGGCGCGGCCACATGGCGGTGAAGATGTTGAAGACGCCGATCATCCCGATGATGAAAGGCACGATCCCGTGGAGGTCGTTCACGTTGAGCTCGCGCACGCGGGCCTGGCGCTGCACGCGGCGCGCGCCGATCACGGCGGCCACGCAAAGGACGACGGCCAGGAGCACCCAGATGCCGACGTGCTGGATGTCCTTCGGGTGCTTCTCGATGGCCGCGCCGCTGTAGTAGCCGGCCAGCCCCAGGGTGAGCGCCCAGATCAGGACGGCGACGAAGTCGACGGCGGTGAAGACCGCCGGTCGCATGCCCACCGCCCCGCAAGCGGCCGGGATGACGATGCGCAGGCCGAAGGTCCAGCGGCTGGCCAGCAGCAGCCACACGCCGCGGCGCGCGGTGAGGTCGATCCACTTCGCGTACTTGGCGCGGGCGCCTTTCCGGCGCTCGAGCCAGGCGCGGCCGCGGGAGCGCGCGGCCCGGTAGTAGAGCTGATCGCCCGACATGGTGGCCGCCACCGCCACCGCGATGACGATGGCCAGGTCCAGCACGCCGCGATGCGCCATGAAGGCGTCGGCAAGCAGGAAGGCCTCCCCTTCGACGACGACGCCGGGGAAGAGGATCAGGTAGCCGTACCGGGCCAGCAGGGCTTCCACTCAGTGGTCCTGACCCGATTGTGCCAGTTATCGGCGGCCGCCGGCGCGCGCCGCTCGACACGACGCGCGCGGCGGCAATGGCGTGGTCAGTCCTGCTTGGCGATGACCAGGGCCTTGATCTTGGCGTAGGTGGCGGCGGGGACGATCTTCCGCGTCACCAGCTCGTCCTTCCTCTTGTAGGGGCGTCCCGCGACGATCTTCGCGGAGTAGGCGTCGCCGATGCCGGGCAGCGTCGCCAGCTGCGCGGCGGTGGCGGTGTTGAGGTCCATCAGCTCGACGGCCGGCGCTTTGGCCGGCGCCTTGACCGCCGCCTTCGTGGGAGCTTTCACGGCCGGCGGGGCCGCGTGGGCCGGGACGGCCAGCATTCCGGCGACGACGAGGAGCGACAGTCGGGCCAGTGCGCGCAGGGATCGCATCATCTTTCTCATCCTCCTGGGTCAGGGGTGGCGCGTGCCGCGCACACCACGGGCCGATCTTGCCACTTCAATCCTCGTGCCGCAGGCCTCGCCGTATCGACCGCCCGCAAGTCGCAGAGGCGAAAGGGCGGCGAGACGCTGGGCGCGCGCGCAGGAACATCGGGCCGGCGACAGGTTCGCCTCAGCGGGGCGCTTTCGCGCGGAACCCATCGGATATGATGGCCGTTCCCATGTCCAGGAGCTACGACGCCATCGTCATCGGTGGCGGCCACAACGGCCTCACTCACGCCGCCTACCTGGCCCGCGCGGGCCGGAAGGTCCTCGTCCTGGAGCGCCGCCCCGTCCTGGGCGGTGCCGCGGTGACGGAGGAGGTGTACCCCGGGTACAAGTACTCGGTCTGCTCGTACGTGGTGTCGCTGCTGCGGCCCGAGATCATCCGCGAGCTGGACCTGCCGCGCCACGGCCTGGAGATCCTGCCCCTGGACGGCACCTTCACCCCCATGCCCAGCGGGGACTACCTCTGGCGGATGAGCGATCACGCGCGGACGCGGCGAGAGATCTACCGCCACAGCCCGCTCGACGCCGAGGCCTACGACGAATACTCGAAGGCGATGGCGGACATGGCCCGCTTCGTCAAGCCCATCCTCTCCATGGTGCCGCCGGATCCCCTGTCCTTCGACGTGCCCGGCTTCTCGCGCCTGTTCGCCATGGGCCGGCGCTTCCAGCGCCTCTCCCGCACCGCCCAGCACAACATCCTCCAGCTCATGACCATGAGCGCGGTCGACCTGCTCGACCAGTGGTTCGAGACCGACGTGCTCAAGGCCACCATGTCCGCCAGCGGCATCATCGGGACCTTCCTCGGCGTGCGCTCTCCCGGCACCGCCTACGTGCTCCTTCATCACTACATGGGCGAGATCGACGGCGTCTTCCGGTCCTGGGGCTTCTCGCGCGGCGGCACCGGCGCCATCTCGATGGCGATCGCGGGAGCGGCCCAGGAAGCCGGCGTCGAGATCCGCACCCAGGCCTCGATCGAGCGCATCAAGGTGAAGGACGGCCATACGGTCGGAGTGGTGCTCGAGGGCGGGGACGAGATCGACGCCCCCGTCGTGTCGTCCAGCGTCGACCCGCATCGGACGTTCCTCAAGATGGTGGAGCCGGGCGTGCTCGACGGCAGCTTCCTCTCCGAGGTGCGGCGCTACAAGCTGCGGGGCTCCTCGGGCAAGGTGAACCTCGCCCTCGACGGGCTGCCGGAGTTCACCGCCATGCCCGGGCCGGGCGCGCACCTCCGCGGGGCGATCTCGATCTCGCCCAGCGTGGAGTACATGGAGCGCGCCTACGACCAGGCCAAGTACGGAGAGTTCTCGACCCACCCGTATATCGACATGGTCATCCCCTCGCTCACCGATCCGTCGATCGCCCCTCCCGGCAAGCACATCCTGTCCTGCTTCGTGCAGTACGCGCCCTACAAGCTGCGCGAGGGCACCTGGGACGAAAAGCGCGACGCCTTCGGCGACGCCGTCGTGAACACCATCGCGCAGTACGCGCCGAACCTGAAGAAGCTCATCCTGCACCGCCAGGTGCTCACGCCGCTCGACCTCGAACGCGAGTGGGGGCTCACGGAAGGCAACATCTTCCAGGGCGAGCTGTCTCTCGAGCAGCTCTTCTTCCTGCGGCCGGTGCCGGGATGGGCACGGTATCGGTCGCCGATCCGCGGGCTCTACCTGTGCGGATCCGCCACCCATCCCGGCGGCGGGATCATGGGCGCGCCCGGCCGCCTCTCCGCCCTCGAGCTGCTCAAGGACTGGAAGAGGGGAAAGGTCGCTTGAAGCCCGACGTGGTGATCATCGGTGGAGGCCACAACGGCCTCGTGGCCGCCGCGTTGCTCGCGCGCGGTGGGCTCAAGCCCCTCGTCCTGGAGCGGCGCGACGTCGTGGGCGGCGCCGCCGTGACCGAGGAGTTCCATCCCGGGTTCAAGGCTTCCACCGTCGCGCATCTCCTCGGGCCCCTGCGCCGGTCGGTGGTGGAGGAGCTCGATCTCAAGAATCGCGGGCTCGGCTTCGTGGAGGCCGAGCCGCGCGTGTTCGCGCCCCGGCCCGACGGCGGCGGGGTCGCCCTGTGGGGCGATGCGGGCAAGACCGCGTTCGAGCTGCGCAAGCTCTCCCCCGAGGACGCCGATCGCTATCCCGAGTTCCACCGCTCGCTTTCCGCCATCGCGGCCTATCTCGCGCGCCTTCTCGTCCTGACGCCGCCCGACATCGACGAGCCGCTGAAGGGCCCGATCCTGTCCTGGCTGGGCCTCGGCATGGGCTTCCGCGGGCTCGGGCGCGAGGACGCGCAACGCCTGCTCCGCTGGGGCCCGATGGCGGTGGCGGACTTCGCCTCCGAGTGGTTCTCCACCGACGTGATGCGCGCCATCGTCTGCGGACGCGGGATCCACGGGCTTTTCGGCGGGCCCTGGTCGGCGGGGACGACGGCCAACCTCCTGCTGCAGGCCGCGACCGGCGACGGCAACGGGGCGGGAAGCGCCGTGCAGCTCGTGGGCGGGCTGGGATCGCTGGCGGGGGCGCTCAGCGCCGCCGCCCGCCAGCACGGCGCGGAGATCCGGACGGGCGCCACCGTGGAGCGCATCGCCGTCCAGGACGGGCGCGTCACGGGCGTCGTCCTCGCCGGCGGCGAGGAGATCGCGGCGCGGGCCGTCGTCTCCGGCGCCGATCCCAAGCGCACGTTCCTGGAGCTGCTCGATCCCGCCGTGCTCGACCCCGACGACGTCCGCCGGCTGCGCAACTACCGGCAGCAGGGCATGGCCTCCAAGGTGAACCTCGCCCTGGACTCGCTGCCGCCCTTCCGCGGGGACGCCTCCCCGGACCTCCTCCGCGGCCGCATCCACATCGGTGACGACGTGGACGACCTCGAGCGCGCCTTCGACGACGCGAAGTACGGCGGCATCTCCCGCAAGCCGTACCTGGAGGCGACGATTCCGACCCTCTGGGACACGACGCTCGCTCCCGCGGGCCAGCACGTGATGTCGGTCTACGTGCAGTTCACACCCTACGCCCTGCGCGAGGGCAGCTGGGAGACGCGCCGCGACGAGGTCGGCGAGGCCACTCTCCGCACCCTCGAGACCTACGCGCCCGGAATCTCGCGCCGGGTGCTGGCGCGACAGGTGATCACCCCGCTCGACCTCGAGCGCACGTACGGCCTGACCGGCGGACATCCCGCGCACGGCGAGATGGCGCTCGACCAGCTCTTCCTCGCCCGTCCACTCCTCGGATGGGGCCGCTACCGCGGACCGCTGCCCGGCCTCTACATGTGCGGCGCGGGTACCCACCCCGGGGGCGGCGTGACGGGGGGCCCCGCCGCCAATGCGGCGCGGGAGATCCTGGCCGACCTGCGCTGAAGGCAGGCGCGGCGCCCGCGTTGTGGTGGACTACGGGGTCGCCGCCCGCGGCGCGAAGCTGACGACGATGGACACGGTGAACGTGGTATCGAGGGCAGCCGCTCGCGCTGGTACGGTCAGCCCGGTGGCCACGCCGGGTCCGTCGAAGAGCGGCAGCTCCACGAGCGACGGCTGGTGGTCGTAGAGGAGCAGCAGCCCGACCTGCAGGGCCAGCCGGCGGTTCATGGAGACGGCGAGGGCGTTGGCGAAACGGACGCGCACGTCGGCGGTGTCCTCGAGGCTTTCATCGACGGCCAGGCCGCCCACGTACGCGCTGTTGGCGCCGAACTTCCGCTCGGCGTCGGCGCTCAAACGGACGCCGACGAACGTGTCTTTCGTGGTCGGATCGTCCACGACTTCACTCTGATGCGTGACCGTGGCGGCCAGGCCCGACTTGAGCGTGAACTCCTTCCGGTTGGCGAAGAGGTAGGTGGCGCCGACGAGGCCGAGGGTGCGGCCCTTCAGGCCGGAAAACCGATCGCGGTCGAACGCCCCTCCCACCTGCCAGGCCAGGCGGTCGGTCACGCGCCGGTCGAAAGTCGAATTGACGTCGTACTTCGCGGCCTTGAGCACGCTCGGGCCCGTTTCGACCCGGAAGTCGGTGGGAGCGCCGATCGCCCTTCGCGTGGGCTCGCTGGCCTCCGCTCGTACGACGGAGCCGGTGAGGGCGAACGTCGACCGCGGCCACAGGCGCTTCACCTCCGCCTTTGCTCCCAGCGTCGAGGTGCCCGAGTTCCCGCTCGTCATCACGAAGCTGAGCCCGCTCTTGGAGTACCAGCCGGGCGGCGGCGGAGCGTCCGCCGCCCATCCCGCGTGGGCGGTGGCGGCGAGGAAAACGACCAGGGATGCATTGCGGGTGAACATGTCCAGGTGCTCCGTTGAAATGCCCAGCACCCAGTGTAGAGGTTCTCGACTTTGGCGGGCGGTCGCCCGGTCAGAGAGTCGCGCGCGCGACGACGTCCAGGAAACCGCGGCCATAGCGCTCGGCCTTGGTCGCGCCGATGCCGTGGACGGCCATCAGCGCATCGAGCGTACGGGGCTGGAGGACGGCCACTTCGCGGAGGGTTCGATCGCTCGCGACCACGTAGGGGGGCACGCCCTGGGCGCGCGAGACGGTGAGGCGATGGCACGCAGCGCCTCGAATACGTTGGCGGCCGCGCCGTCCATCTCGACCAGGGTCGCGCCCGGGACGGCGGGTCGCCGGCCCGAGCCGCCCCGATCTCGGCGCGCCCGCACCGCGCCCGCGGGTGCCGCGCTCGCGCGCGAGGGCAGCAGTAGGCGGGCCGGTTGCTCGGCCCTCCTCACCGCGCGGCCGGCTTCCGTCAGCAGGACCCCGGGCTTCCCGTCCGCGGTGAAGTCCACCCAGCCCGCGGTGACGCAGCGGCGCAGGACCCGCAGCAGCCAGCGCTCCGGATGCTCGCGCAGGGAACCGAAAGTGGGAGTGCGATCGAGACCCGAGCGCTCCAGCCTGGGGTCAGCCTCGCCGCGCAGGAGCCGCACGGCGGCCTGGAGGCCGAAGCGACGGTGCACGCGTGCGACCGCGCTCAGCGCCTTGCGCACCACGAGGGTCACGGCGTCACCGATCGTCTCTTCCTCGAGCGTGACGCAGACGTCGCATTGCCCGCATCCGTCGAGCGTCTCCGCCTCGTCACCGAAGTAGCGCAGGATCGCGTCGTGCCGGCAGCTGCCGCCCTCCGCCCAGCGCATCAGCTCCAGGAAGAGTCCCCACTTGTGGGCGAGGACGGCCTCGCCGGGCGCGTCGCTTTCCAGGAGACGCCGCCGGCGCGGCATGTCAGACGGCGAGACGATGAGGAGGCCCCAGGCGGGCGCGCCGTCGCGTCCGGCGCGGCCGACCTCCTGGTAGTAGGCCTCGATCGATCCGGGCGGGCCGAGGTGGACGACGGCGCGCACGTCGGCCCGATCGATGCCCATGCCGAAGGCATTGGTCGCGACCATCACCTCGA
>QHVP01000425.1 GCA_003222295.1 Acidobacteriota bacterium
ACGACCTGGGCGGACGCGGTGGCCGCGCGCTGGCCTGATGCGACGGGCTGGATGCACGCCCTCGCCCCGCGCGGCGGCCCCTCGCTCACGCGGGATCCCCTGGGCCTGCTCTTCAGCGCGATCGCCTGCGGGCTGGGGATCGCGCTCATCGTCTGCGGCGCCCTGCGTGCGCAGAGGCGATGGCGCGCGACGGTGCTCACGCTCGCCCTCGTAGCGCTCGCCGTCGTTCCCTGCTGGATCGTGATGAGGGTCGGCCGGCTGAGCGGGACCCCACGCGTCCAGGACGGCTGGGCGGCGACGGTCTGGCCCGAGGGTGACGGCGCGCGTCCCGCCCTTCGCGAAGCCTGGAGCGTGAGCTTCCGCAAGGATCCGCCCGGCGCCGCGCCGGTGGCCGCGCCTGCGCTGGGCGCCCGCGCTCTGGACCGTATGCTGGGGGCGATCGGAGTCCGTGATCCGCGCCTGCTCGCGCTCCTCGCACTGGCCCTGGCCGCGGTCCTCGTCTTCCGACTCCGCCCTCCCGAGACGGCGCTGGACCGGATGGCGGCGTCCGTCGTCCTGCCCCCGGCCATCGTCGGGGTCGTGTTCGGCTCCGGCGATCTGGTCAAGCTGGGCCTGATCCTGGGCGCCGCGCTGCTCGTCACGCGATACGCGCGCGTGGCGGAGGGGTCCGCGATCGCCGGAGTGGCCGTGGCCCTGGTCGCCGCTGGCGCCGCGGCCCGCCTCCTCGGTGCCCCTTCGGCGAAGTCTCTGGGGCCCAGCCTCGGCCTCTCGAATCTGCGCGTGTATGCGGGTGCGACGCCGGGTACGCCCGAGCTGGTCGGTCCCGCGCTCGTCCTCGTGGGGGCGAGCGCCGCCCTCGTCGCCTCGCGGCGCGCCTCCGTAGGTGCGCCCCGACTCCTCGGCGGGGCCGCCGCGATCCTCATGATCGCGCTCTGGCTCGCCCCGAGCGCGGCGCCCGACGACGTGGTCGCTCCCATCGCCCTCCTCGCGATCGCGATCACGTACCAAGGGCGCGAGACGTTTGACACTGCCGAGAGCGCTCTCTAGAATCAAAAGTTCGATCCACCCCCGCTGCCGGAGTGGTGGAATTGGCAGACACGCACGTTTGAGGGGCGTGTGGGGAAACCCATGCGGGTTCGAGTCCCGCCTCCGGCACCAACCCTGGCCTCCTGAGCGCATCGTTCGGATCGGGCGGAATCCCACCCGATCGATCGGGAGGCCTGCCGCCTCGCCGCCTCGCCCCGACTGATTCCCCGGGGGTTACCGGCGTGGCTCCGCGCGCACGGCCGTTGCAACGTCAAGCCCGCGGAGGGAGTCTCATGAGCAGAAGTCTCGCGTTCGTGTACCTCGACGGCCGCGAGGTCGAGGGCTCGTCGCCCCGCCAGGTGCTCGAAGCCCTGCGCGATGGGGACGTGGCGGCGCCGCCGCACGATCTCGGCCGGTTCCTCGACCTCGTCTCCAGCCGGGGCGCGCTCACGTTCTCCGTCACGCTCGAAGTCGGCGAGCCCGGCGCGGACCTCGACGGCCGCTGCCGCCAGGCCCTGACCAGCCTCATCCAGCACGGATGGCTCCGCGTCAAGAAGACGAGCGCCAGTTGGCCGCCCCGCGCGCGCACGACCGCGGCGACGGTCGAGGTGAAGACGGCGCGACCACTGGCGTAGCACGACCGGCCGGCCCGCGGCCCTGTGCTACCATCCGGGGTTCCTCCGGAGGCCGGTTGTCCGATCTGACTCCCCAACACATCGCACTGGGCCTGACCACGTACGTCGTCCTCCTCTTCAGCCTGTCCTTCCACGAATCCGCGCACGCCTGGATGGCGTGGAGGCTGGGGGACGACACGGCCAAGAACCTCGGACGGGTGAGCCTCAACCCGATCGTTCACATGGACCCGATCGGCACCCTGCTGTTTCCGCTCATCCAGATCTTCACGAGCGTGCCCCTCCTGGGCTGGGCGAAACCGACCCCCTACAACCCAGCCAACTTCCGGCGCGACGTCAGCATGCGCAAGGGCCATATGCTGGTGGCGGCGGCGGGGCCGGTCTCGAACCTCCTGTTGGGCCTGTTCTTCGCAGTGGCCCTGATCGTGCTCGTCCGCGCGGGCGTGATCCAGACGCAGAGGGACTTCCTCTACAACATCGTCTTCCTCGGAGTCGAGCTCAACGTGCTTCTGGCCGTGTTCAACTTCATCCCCATCCCGCCGCTCGACGGCTCCAAGGTGGCGTCCTTCGGGCTGCCCGGAGACTTCGGCGAGCGATATGACCGAGTCGTCGGGCCCTACGGCTTTCTGATCCTCATGCTGCTCCTGATCTCGGGAGCGTTCAGCTACATCGCCGTGCCCATCCAGAACTTCGTCTTCGACGTGATCCGCGGTTTCTTGACATGACGCGTCCTCGCATCCTCTCCGGGATGCGGCCCACGGGCCCCCTGCACATCGGACACCTCACGGGCGCCCTCGACAACTGGGTGCGCCTGACGGACACCTACGAGTGCTTCTTCGCCATCGTGGACTGGCACGCGCTCACCACGGACTACGCCGACCCCAGGGACGTCCGCGAGAACGTCCTCGAGGTGGCCACGGATTGGCTCGCCGCCGGCCTCGATCCGGCCCGCTCGACCCTCTTCGTCCAGAGCCTCGTGCCCGAGCATGCGGAGCTGCACCTGCTCCTCTCGATGATCGTGCCCGTGCCGTGGCTCGAGCGCGTGCCGAGCTACAAGGAGCAGCAGACCCAGCTCGCGGAGAAGGACCTCTCCACCTACGGCTTCCTCGGCTATCCGCTGCTCCAGAGCGCGGACATCATGATCTACAAGGCGGACGCGGTCCCGGTGGGCGAGGACCAGGCCCCGCACGTCGAGCTGACGCGCGAAGTGGTGCGCCGCTTCAATCACTTCTACGGGCCGGTGTTCCCGGAGCCCAAGACCCTGCTCACCGAGGTGCCGCGGGTGCCCGGGACGGACGGCCGCAAGATGTCG
>QHVP01000426.1:0-10178 GCA_003222295.1 Acidobacteriota bacterium
GATGGACGCTGTCACCGGCCACCCTGGCGTCCTCGCCTAAGCTGGGGGGCGCTCCGCGCCCCCCAGACCCCCATCGGCGGGGGCTCCGGGTTCATTCGTTCGGGGGGCGACCACGCCCCCCGTTCCTTGACCTCGTCCGCCGCGGGGTCACGACTCACTCGCTTTCCCGGCGGATCTTCTTGCGATTGCGCTTGCGAGCCAGCGCCTGTTTTGCACGGCGCTTGTCGCCCGGCTTCAGGTAGAAGCTGTGCTTCTTGATGTCCTTGATGATGTCTTCTTGCTGTACCTTGCGCTTGAAACGGCGAAGGGCGTTCTCGATGGATTCGCCCTCCTGGACCTTGATCTCGGCCAAAACTTAAAACACCCCCAGACAATGGTGAAACGAGGAAAAACCCTTTTTCCTCGGATAGGACCCAGGCCTTGGGTCGGAATCGGGGTCGATGCTAGGCTGGCTGCCCTGAGGTGTCAAGCACATACGTGGATATTCAAAGGTATAGAAGGTGATCCGCCGTGCATGCCGTCCCCGGACCGCCCGCGGAGGTGGTCGGCGCCCATCGCAGCGAATATCCAAGCGGGATAAACAGTTACACGGTGGGCCGCAACCGTGGCAAGATGGCGCGCCTTCGGAGTTGGAGGCCCAGCACTCTGAGAGGAGGCCGTGATCGGGCAGCCGGGAACGCTCTATGTGGTGGCCACCCCGATCGGCAATCTGGAGGACCTGACCCTGCGCGCCGTGCGCGTCTTGCGCGAGGTGGCCCTCATCGCCTGCGAGGACACGCGTCGCACCGCACGTCTGCTGCAGGCTCATCAGATCTCGACCCCGACCACATCGTTCTTCGAGCACAACGAGCGCTGGAAGGGAGATCGGATCCTGCGCGCCCTGCGCGAGGGCCGCGACGTGGCCCTCGTCTCGGACGCGGGGACTCCCGGGATCTCCGATCCGGGCTTCCGCCTCGTGCGCGAGGCGCGCGCGGAAGGCCTGGCCGTGACGCCGGTGCCGGGCGCGAGCGCCGCGGTGGCCGCCCTGTCCGTTTCCGGACTGCCGACGGACCGCTTCCTCTTCGTCGGCTTCCTCCCCGCGCGGACCCATGCGCGCCGGCAGGCCCTCGAAGGTCTGGCTCCGCGGCGGGAAACGCTCGTCGTCTACGAAGCGCCCACGCGCGTGGTGGCCACCCTGTCCGACATGATCGAGGTCTGGGGCGACCGCGACGCCTTCCTGTGCCGGGAGGCGACGAAGATCCACGAGGAGTACGTGCGCGGCTCGCTGAGCGCGCTGCGCGAACGCCTCGCCCAGCGGCCGGAAGTCAAGGGCGAGATCGTGCTCGTGGTGGAGGGCGCGGGCGAGCCCACGGTGCCGGACGCGGACGCGGAGACCGTGTACGCGGCGCTGGCCGCGCAGGGGCTCACGCGGCGCGAAGCCGTGAAGGAGACCGCCCGCCGCCTCGGCCTGCCCGCGCGCGAGGTGTACCGGAGGGTTTTGGGGACGGACTAGCCTAGAGGCGGAGGCGCGATGGCGCAGCGATCTTCAATGATGGCCGACGACGACTTCGGCGTGCTCTCGCGCTTCGAGCCCGGCGTGGTCGCGCTCCGGCTGGGACGCGTCCTGGAATTCATACGGTTGCTCTGGGCCCTCGACCACGCGCTCCAGTCCACTTCGAAGTGGATGCAGGTACGTCTGGGCGTCACCTGGCCGCAACGTCTTTCCATACGGATGATCGGCTGCTTCCCGGGGATCTCGGCGGGAACGCTGGCCGATCTCCTCCACCTCCACCCCAGCACGCTCACGGGCGTGCTGCACCGGCTGACCGATCGCAGGCTGATCCGCCGGGTCGCCGATCCACGCGACGCGCGACGCGCGCTCTTGTGGCTCACCCCCCGCGGGCGCCGCATCGACCGCGGCCGAAGGGGCACGGTGGAGGCAGCGGTCACACGGGCGCTCGCCGTGCCGCCCGCGCGCAACCTGTCCGCTGTCCGCGCGATGCTTGCGCAGTTGGAGCTCGAGCTCAATCGCGAGGTCGCGGGCATGGCCCGACCTCGCCGCGTTCAACGCAGCGGGAACGCGCGGTCGGGGAAGAGCTCTTCCGGCCCGACCTTCCGCGAGAGGCGCAGCAGCACGGGCTTCATGAGGTCGCGCCGCTCGTAGGCCACACCCAGGCGCTCGAGCCGCCGCTCCAGCTTGTCCGCGGCGGCCTGGTTGACGGCAACGAGGGCGGCGTCCGGCGCGGCGTCCACCGCCTCCCGGAATCGGAAGAAGTACTCGGTCGTGGTCGGCCCGAGCTTGGCCGAGCAGGTCACGGACGCGCCGGAGAGGAAGTTGATCTTGGTGGCGAGATAGAAGTCGGTGTAGCACGCGCGCACGCCCTCCGCCTGGAGGCCACGCACGAAGGCGCGCCACTGGCGGTCCGCGGCCCAGGCCCCGGTGGCCTGGGCCAGGGACGCCAGCGCTCCCGTGGCGATCAGGACGGCGAGGACGACCCGGCCCCCACGTCCGTTCAGCGCCTCGGCGAGGAGGACGGGCACGGCCGCCATCAGGAACAGAAGGTACCGCGGGTTGCCGGGAATGTAGGGCAGCGCGAGCCACGCAACCCCCAGGTTGACGCTCGCGAAGAGCAGGATGAGCCGCCAGGGCCGTCCCCCTTCGGCGCGCGCGGCGCGGATGGCACGGAGGACGCCGATCATCACGAGGCCGAGCGCGATCGCCCCCATCAGCCGGAGTGTGCGATCCACCGCGACCGGATACCCGAAGTCGTAGCCGAGCAGCACGAGGAGATGATCCGAGACGAGGCTCCAGGCCTTTCCCATGGCCGTCGCGAGGGAGGCGGACGTGGACGAGGAGGAGACGTTCCCCGGTACGAGATACGCGAACGACTCCCACCCGTTCGCCGCGTTCCATGCGAGGCCCGGGAGATCGCCCAGCGCAAACCCGAGGAAGGCGGCGGGCGCGGCGGCCGCGGCATCGCGCGGGGACTCGAGGAGGAGGAACAGCGCCACCGCCGCCGCGGGGATCACGGCGAGGATGTGGCACCAGAAGGCGAGACCGAGCAGGAGGCCGATGGCAAGCGCCCGCCGCGGGCGGGCCAGCACCAGCGCCCAGGTGCCCAGCGCCAGCACTTCGACATAGTTGCCGTCGTTGCTCAGGCTGTAGCGGGTCACGAACGCGGGCGAGAAGGCGGCGTAGAGGCCGGCGGCGAGGCCGCGCGACGACGCGGCGCCGGGGGCATCGCGCGCGGTCGCGGCGGCGAGGCGATAGACCGCGGCCACGAAGGCGGCGTAGAACAGGAGGGAGACGAGCGCGAAGGCACGCGCGGGATCGATCACGGCGGCGAGAGGCGCGGTGAGGAGCGCCTTCAGGCTGCCGCTGTACGGCACGTGGGGAACGAACACGTCGTGCGCCCGGCCGTCGCGCACGTCGAGGGCCATGAGCCCGGACAGCGCGCCGTCGGCGGTGAGGTACCCGGCCGCGCCCTGCCACGCCATGGGCAGGCGGAACAGGATGGCCAGCGCGACCACCAGCAGTTCCGTCCGGTCGCGCCGCCACCGCGTCGCGGCGCCGTCCGCGGTGCCGCGCGCCACGACGGTCGCGAGCGCGGCCGCCAGCAGCGCCAAAAGGAGCCAGACCGGGACTCCCTCCAGGGCGCGCGGCCGCAGCGGGGCGGCGGCATCGAACCAGCGCAGGCAGAGCAGGCCCCAGCCCACGACCGCCGCCGTGGCCGCGAGGAGGCGCGCTCGCTCAGCCACGCCGCGCCACGAACACCAGGTCCAGCGCGTAGCGCGGCGCCAGCGCGCCCGCGGCCAGGAGCGCCCGCATCAGCGGCACCGCCCAGCCCCGATTCCAGCTCCGCTGCAGCCGGTCGAGCTTCGGCAGGGGCGAGAGCCAGTTCAGGAGGAGCTCCAGGTGGAGGCCGGTCGACTCGACGATCTCGAACCCGTGATCGCCCAGCAGGGCGCGCGCCTCGTCGTAGCTGAGCTCGCTGAGATGGTCGGGGCTGTAGGGCCGCTCCGACCGATCGACGACGTTGGCGAGCCGGCGCCGGTTCGGGGTGGTGAGGACGAGGGTGCCGCCCGGGCGCAGCACGCGCCGGAACTCGTCCATCCCGGCGTCCGGATCGGGCAGGTGCTCGATCAGCTCGCCCGCGAAGAGCCCGTCGAAGCTCGCGTCGCGGAAAGGCAGCGGATGCGCATCCCCCACCACCCAGCGCAGGGTGGGGAACTCCGCCTTGCGCGCGGCGAGGAGGTCGAGGTCGACGTCCGCGGCCACGATCCCGAATGGCCAGTCGGGGCGGATCTCCGTGAACAGGCTGCGCCCGCATCCGGCGTCCAGCACGCGCGATGCGGGCGCGAAGTGCCGGAGGAACAGCCGCTCGAGCTTGCGCAGCATCGCGGCGTGCAGCTCGTGCAGGAAGGGCTCCGCGGGCGTGTACCCGTGCTCGGCGTGGACGCGGTGGTAGTAGGAGCGCAGCACCTCGGGATCGGCAACGCGTCCGGCCACGAACCGGTTCTCCAGCACGCGGCCGTCCCGCCGCAGCACGAGCTGGATGCCCACGATGGGATCGAAGGTGTACTCGGGGTTGGACCAGGAGTCGGCCGCGGAGACGCGGCCGGCCGCCGTCTCCATCCAGAGCGAGCCCGGCCCGATCTCGGTGAGGTCGATGCCGATGGTGCTCTCGGCCGGGCCTTCCGGGAGCGGGAAGACCCAGTAGCCGACGTGGGTGTCCGGGTGCTTCTCGCGCAGGTGCGAGTACAGGTCGACGGCGAAGACGTGGCGCGCGCTGCCCTTCACCGTGCTGCGGAAGCGGATCTCACCCCGGCGGCGGCTGAGGTCGACGACGGGCGTGAGGGCAACGATGCGCGCCATGAGGTCCGAGCCGACCCTAGCACCACGCGCCGCCGCGACCAACCGACGTGACCCCGCGCAGTCGCGCGCGCGCCCGGGTTTGACACACTTCTCGGCGGCGTGACAGACTTTTCGGATTCCACTGCGAAGAAAAGAGACCCGGGGATGAAGATCCTGGTCGTCGGCAATGGCGGCCGTGAGCATGCGCTCGTCTGGAAGATCCGGCAGAGCCCGCTCGCCAAGGACGTCTACTGCGCGCCCGGCAACGCCGGGATGGCCGGCCTCGCCGACTGCGTCCCCATCGACACCTCGAACATCATCGAGGTCGCGGACTTCGCGCAGACGATCAGCGCGGACCTGACCGTGGTGGGCCCCGAGCTGCCGATGGTGCTGGGCATCGGGGACGAGTTCCAGCGGCGCGGCCTGGCCATCTTCTGCCCCAGCCGGGCGGCGGCGGAGATCGAAGGCTCGAAGGCCTTCGCGCGCGAGTTCATGAGCCGCCACGACATCCCCTCGCCCAGGTACGTGATCTGCTCCTCACGCGAGGAAGCGGACGATGCGGTGGAGAAGGGCACCCTCGGCTACCCCCTGGTGTTGAAGGTGGACGGCCTGGCCGCGGGCAAGGGCGTGCTCGTGGTCGAGAGCAAGGCGGAGGCGCAGGCGGCGGTGGCCGACATGATGTCGGACAAGAAGTTCGGTACCGCCGGGGCCAAGCTGGTGATGGAGGAGTTCCTCAGCGGCGACGAAGTGTCGTTCCTCGTCTTCTCCGACGGCTCGCGCGTGGTGCCGATGGTGTCGGTGCAGGACCACAAGCGCGTCGGCGACGGAGACACCGGATCGAACACGGGCGGAATGGGCACGGTATCGCCCTCGACCAGCCTCTCCCTGGACATGCACAAGCAGATCATGCAGGAGATCATCCTGCCCACCATCGGCGGCCTCAGCGCGGAGGGACGCAAGTACCAGGGCGTGCTCTACGCCGGGCTGATGATCACGGACAAGGGACCGCGCGTGCTCGAGTTCAACGCGCGCTTCGGCGATCCCGAGACCCAGGTCATCATGGCCCGCATGCGCTCGGACATCGTGCCCATCCTCCAGGGCGTGGCCGAGGGGCACTTGAAGGAGAGCAAGATCGACTGGGCCAAGGAAGCGGCGCTCTGCGTGGTGCTCACGACCCGCGGCTATCCGGACGCGCCGGACACGGGGCAGGAGATCAAGGGGCTCGACGCGCTCCAGGGCCTGCGCGACGTGATGGTCTTCCATGCCGCGACGGGCAACCGCGACGGGAAGGTAATCACCGTCGGGGGACGCGTGCTGGGCGTGACCGCGCTGGGGGCCAACCTCGATGCCGCCGTGCAGCGCGCCTACGAGGCGGTGAAGAAGATCTCGTTCGACGGGATGCACTACCGCAAGGACATCGGCCAGAAGGCGCTCGCGCGCCTCCACGCACCGCGCTGATCCCTCGATGAGCGCCCCTTCCCCCGTGGTCGCGATCCTGATGGGGAGCGACAGCGACCTCCCCGCCATGGCGGAGTGCGCGCGCGTGCTCGAGGACTACCAGGTGCCGTACGACATCCGCGTCCTCTCCGCGCACCGCAGCCCGGAGGAGGCGGCCACCTACGCGCGCGAAGCGGCCGCGCGCGGCCTGCGCGTCATCATCGCGGGGGCGGGCGGGGCGGCGCACCTGGCCGGGGCCATGGCCGCGCATTCGACCCTGCCCGTGATCGGCGTGCCCCTGGACAGCTCGCCCCTGGGCGGATTCGACGCGCTGCTGGCCACCGTCCAGATGCCTCCGGGCGTCCCGGTGGCCGCGGTCGGCGTCGGCTTGATGGGGGCCAAGAACGCGGCGCACCTGGCCGTGGCCATCCTTGCCCTCCAGGACGGCGCGCTGCGCGCGCGGCTGCACGCGAAAAGAAAGAAGATGGCGGAGGAGACCGTCGCCAAGGCGGCGACGCTGCCCGACAAGCTGCGAAAGCTCCTCGGGGGCTCGTAGCCACGGCCGTCGGCGCGGCGCCGGCCGGATCTCGCCTCCCCCTGGCCGCGGTCGCGCTGGCCGGTCTCGTCTTGAACCTGGCCGGCCTGACCTGGGGCCTGCCCGCGCGCTGGCATCCGGACGAGAAGGCGGACGCGGCCGCGCGCATGGCGCGCGAAGGGACGCTGGAGCCCGACTCGTTCATCAACCCCTCCCTTCCGCTCTACGTCGCATGGCCGGTGCTCCTGGCCCAGGCCCGGGCCGCGGAGGCGGGCTGGCTGCGCGGGCAAGCCGCGGATCCCCTGCTGGCCGGACGAGTCCTGTCCGCGCTGGCGGGGGCGGCGGCGGTGTGGACGCTGGGGCTGGCGGCGGGACGGATGCGCCGGGACCTGTCCCTACTCGCGGCCGCGCTGCTCGCGCTCTCGCCCGGTGTCGTGAACCTCTGCCACTTCGCGACCCCGGAGCCGTGGCTCCTGCTGGGGACCGCGGCCACCCTGCTCCTCGCCCTCGACCATCTCCGGGGCCGACGCGGCGTCGCCCTGCTCGGGATCACGCTCGGCCTGACCGCGGCCACGAAGTACACCGCGGCTGCGCTGCTCGTCCCGTGCCTGGTCGCGGTCTGGCTGCGGCCGCGCACGGGAGAGGATCGAACGCGGCTGGAGGCCAACCTCGTCGCCGTGGCCGGCGCCGCGCTCGTCGTGATCGCGGCCCTGCTCGCCACCGGTCCCGGCCACGCGCTGGCCGGGAGCCTGCACCTCCCGGACGCGCGTCTCCTCCGTCCCGAGAGCGCGGCCCGCTTCGTCCAGTCGATGGCCATGCTCCTGGCCGCCGCGGGGGCCGCGCTCATCGTGATCGGGGTGGCCGCGCGCCGCGGGGCGGCGTGGGCCGGGCCGCTGGCGCGGCTGGATGCGATCGCCCTCGCCGCCGTGGCCGCCATCGCTTTCGCGGCGGCCACGCCCTACGCCGTCCTGCGCGCCCCTGCGTTCCTGAGCGACCTTGCCTTCAATCAGCAGACCCGCCACGAGTACAAGGGCCTGGCCTCTGCCTCGACTTCGTTCTGGCCGTACCTCGAGCTGCTGGCGGGCGCGCTCACCGGACCGCTTGCCGTGACGGCGGTCGCGGGGACGATCGTCGCGGCCGCGCGCGCCTGGCGCGGCGACCGTGCCGCCGCCGTCGCCGTCAGCGCCGCCGTGGCGCCGTACCTGCTGGTGGCCTCGTCCGGCCACCAGGCGATGCGCTTCCTGGCTCCGGCCCTGCCCGCCGCCGTGCTGTGCGCCGCCCTCGCCCTCCGCGCGATCCCGCCTCCGCCCGCGCGGGGGCCGCTGGCCGGCCTGGTGCTGGCGCGCGCGGCGCTGGGCACGGCTCTCGTTCTGCGGCTCTTCTTCGTGGATTCGCGCTACGCCGCCGCGCGCTGGCTCGAAGCGAACGTGCCCCCGTCGGCGACGGTGGATCTCATCGCGAATAGTCCCGGCTATGGGCCGGCGCGGCCGCGGGGAAGCCTGCGCATCGTCCCCACGCTCTCACGCGAGATGGCGCCTCCCGACCGCTTCCTGGCCGCGGCCTCCGCCTACCGCCGCGAAGGCGCGCCCTGGCTCGTGCTGACGGCGTCCTACTACGAGCGCTTCCTCGATCACCCCGATCAGGCGCCCGAGCGCGCGGCTTTCTTCCAGGATCTCCTGGAGGGACGCGGCGGGTACGAGGTGGCCGCGCGCTTCCGTCAGTCGGGCTGGCGGCGGCCGCCCGCCGAGTTCGTCGACCCCGAGATCGTGGTGCTGAAGAAGACGGGCACGCCGGCGGCGCCGGCTCAGCTCCCGACGCGGTAGCGCAGCACGTCGACGATATCGGCCTTCTGCAAGGTCCCGCGTGGGATCAGGGTCATGCCGTCGATGTCGGAGATCCCGGGCAGCAGGATCAGCTCGATCTGGCGGCGCGGGCGCAGCACGTCTCCCGGATCGACGGTGAGCGCGCGCCGGCCGCGGTCGTAGGTCAGCTTCAGGCCGTCGAAGGCGCGGTCTCCGGGCAGCACGGGACCGGTGTAGCGCAGGAGGACGTGCCCGTTGAACGTGTTCTCGTCCATGTCCTTGCTGAACTGCACGACGAAGCGGCTGTCCGGCGCGACCTCGCCGTCACCGTCCAGGGGCAGCGCGAACACCACCACCGGCGGCTTCCGGGGCTTCTCGGGCGGGGGCGGCGGCGGCTTGACGTCGGCCCGCGCGCTGGGCGGCGTGGTGAGCTGGATGCGCACCGCCTTGACGTAGGTCACCCCGCGCACCGTCTCCGGCTTTCCGATGACCTCGACCCACTTGCCCGTGTCGCGCTTGAGCCCGGAATCGAGCTCCCAACCCGCGCCCTTGGGCTTCTTCCCCGTGACCCAGATGGCGTAGAGGTCGTCCTTGATGACCCAGTCCGCCGTGGTGCGCTGCGTCCGGATGGGGAGGTCGCCGTACAGGTTGCGCCCGCGGAACTTTCCGACCACGCGGATCATCTGGCCGTCGCGTTTGCCCGGGTTCGACACGAGCTTCTCGAGCGAGACCTCCGGCGCCTTGATCTCGCCCGTCGGCTCCTTCTCCGGGGGGCCGGTGAAGTTCCAGAACTGCACGCCGAACGCGGGGTTGCCGCCCTAGACCTGCCCGGTCTCGAGGAACACGCCGGTGATCTCGACGTCGCGGCCCATCATCTGCAGGGCCGCCTGCTCCCACTCCGTCTGCACCTCGCGCACGGGCACGATGCGGACCTGGTACAGCAGCCCGCGGAGAAGGTAGGCGCGCTGCGTCGAGTCGAAGCCGAGCTCGAGACGGCCGTGGGTGCGGACGGCGCGGTTGAGGTAGGACGTGGACTCCTGGACGAGGTCGTCGACGGCCACGTCCACGGGCTGTCCGTAGAGGGCGTCGTAGCGGTCGACGTTGCCTTCCCCGACCGAGATCTGGGCGGAGACCGGCCGCCACAGCCCCAGGGCGCAGGCGGCGGTCAAGACGGCGGCAAGGGCAGGGGAACGCATGGTCGAGTATAGGCTCCGGCGCATTCTCCGCGTCAAGCGTTGACGGTCCCCTCCGCCGCCGGTAACATTTTTGGACTTCACCCGCCGCCCTCGGAAACCCGCGTGACAACGGAGGGACCATGGCCTCAGAGACGGTCGAGAAGTCCCCGGCCAGCACGTTCCGGCCCTACGTTCCCGACGACGCCAACATTCCTGAATTCACGCCGCGGGCAGTTATCTTCGGGATGCTGTTCGGGATCATCTTCGGCGCGGTGACGGTGTACGTGGGTCTGCGGGCCGGGCTCACCGTCGCCGCCTCCATCCCGATCGCGGTGCTCTCCATCAGCCTGCTGCGGGCCATGGGCCGCGCCACCATCCTCGAGAACAACATCGTG
>QHVP01000426.1:10211-16456 GCA_003222295.1 Acidobacteriota bacterium
GCTCGAGTACACCCGCATCCTGCTCCTGGCCGTCATCGGCGGCATCCTCGGGGTCCTGTTCATGATCCCGCTGCGCCGCCAGCTCATCGTGAAGGAGCACGGCAACCTCCTGTACCCGGAAGGCACCGCCTGCGCGGACGTGCTGATCGCGGGTGACAAGGGCGGCTCCTTCGCGAGCCGCGTCTTCTACGGGCTCGGCCTCGGCAGCGTCTACACCCTGATCCAGAACTCGAATGCCTTCGCGATCGTGCGCGAGACCCCGACCTACAACCCGAGCTGGCTGCCGGGCGCATCGCTGCGTGCGGCGACCACCTCCGAGTACCTCGGCGTCGGCTACATCATTGGCCCCAAGATCGCGGGCGTGATCTTCGCGGGCGGCGTGTTCTCCTGGCTGGTCATGATGCCCGCGATCAAGTTCTTCGGGAGCCTGGTGCCCACGCCGATCTATCCGAGCACGATCCCCATCGGCCAGATGACGTCGGACCAGCTCTGGCAGTACTACATCCGGTACATCGGCGCGGGGGCGGTGGCCGCCGCCGGCCTCATCACGCTCGTCAAGACGACGCCCACCATCGTGGCCGCGCTGCGCGCGGGCGCGGCCGACCTCCGCAAGACGGACGCGCGGGCGGCCGCGCGCGAGGGCGAGGGCCGGACGTCGCGGGACCTTCCCATGACGTTGGTCCTCGTCGGCTCGGCGGTGATCGTCGTCTTGATGTGGCTCTTCCTGACCTTCAAGCCCGTGCCCGGTGCGCCCACCGGCGCCCTCGCCAACGTGATCGCGTCCGTGCTCGTGGTCGTCTTCGGCTTCCTGTTCGTAACCGTCTCCTCGCGCATCGCCGGCCTCATCGGCACCTCGTCGAACCCGATCTCCGGCATGGCCATCGCCACGCTGATGGCGACCTGCGCGCTGTTCCTGCTCGCGGGTTGGACGGTGGCCGCCTACGGCGCCCTCGCCCTCACCATCGGCGGCACCGTCTGCATCGCGGCCGCCAACGCCGGCAACACGTCACAGGACCTGAAGACGGGTTTCCTGGTGGGCGCCACCCCGTCCGCCCAGCAGAAAGGGCTGTTCCTCGGCGTGCTCGCTTCGTGCTTCGCGATCGGCATCACGCTCATCGCGATGAACAAGGCGCTCGAGAAGTTCGTGCCCGCCCGCATCATGGTGGACGTCGCGCATCCGTCAGAAGGCGTGAACGTGGAGGGGACCAAGGAGTACAACGGCCGGACGTACACGCTGCTCAACGTGATCGGGTCGACCACCATCGCCGAGGGCAAGTACCTCGCGGACGCGGCCACGGGAAAGGTCGAGCTGCAGTGGATCCAGGGCATCGGCAGCCAGGACGCGCCCGCGCCCCAGGCGCGCCTGATGTCGGTGGTCATCAACGGGATCCTCAATCGCAAGCTGACGTGGGGCCTCGTCCTGCTCGGGGTGTTCCTGGTGATCGCGGTGAAGCTGCTCGGCATCCGCTCCCTCAGTTTCGCGGTGGGCTCGTACCTCTCGATCGGGACCACGGCCGCCATCTTCTGCGGCGGCATCGTGCGCTGGCTGGTGGAGCGGAGCACGAAGACCAAGACGGATGACGAGGCGAGCCCGGGCGCTCTCTACGCGAGCGGTCTCATCGCGGCCGGAGGGATCGTGGGCCTTCTCGCGATCTGCGTGAAGCTCCTGGCCGCCGCCCAGGAGAAGGTCACGTGGCTGGGATGGTTCCCGACGCAGTGGGGCAAGGTCGGCGAGAAGCTGGGCGTCGCCGGAAGCTCCGCGCTCGGCATGCTGGCCTTTGCCGGTCTCGCCTTCTCTCTCTACTACTTCGCGCGCAAGCCGCTGGAGACCGTGCCCCCGGCGGCGCCGACGCTCCCCCCGACGAAGTCCTAGCCCAGAAATGAAAAACCCCGGAGGGCTTTAGGAGGCCCTCCGGGGGCGGTCAGCTGTTGGGATTCGCCAGACTCTGCGGCCTAGCGGGCCCCCAGCCGGTCGGGACCGATCCGTCCCGGGTGGAGGCTATCCAGATGAAAAGTCTGCCCTAGATGGTCACCACCTGGCTCAAGAACCTAAGCGTCAGCCACCTCGCGTGATGTTTGCCGACTGTCCACTGGACCACCTCCTTTCTCGCGTGAAACGAGTGTAAGAAGCGGTCGTTCCACGTGTCAAGGGAAAAGTACTACCCATCGGGGGATGTGTGCCGACTGGTACCAAGTCTTGTGTCGTGGCGCGCCATCGTCGGTTTTTCGACTTGACACCTTCGAAGGCGGCATGATAGCTTCCCGCGACGTCTCGTGCCTTCCAACCAATTGGCATTGAGCAACTTGGCGCAAATGGCCACTCGAATCAGGGCGGAATGAAACTGAAGGTCCTGGGCTGCTTCGGCGGGAACATCCCCGGACACGGGATGACCTCGCTGTTGATCAATGACACCGTGGCCCTGGACGCAGGATGGGTGTCGGGCGCGCTCTCCCTGCGCGAGCAGGAGAAGGTCAAGGACATCTTCATTTCGCACTCGCACCTCGACCACACGTGTACGCTGCCGTTCCTCATCGACAACAACTTCAGCGCCCCCGGGTTCTCGCTGCGCATCTATGCGATCCCGGAAGTAGTGGCGTCGATGAAGAACCACCTCTTCAACAAGATCACCTGGCCGGACTTCACCAGCCTTCCCAACGACCTCACGCCGGTCCTCAAGCTCGTCGAGGTACGCCCCGAAGAGCCCGTGCTCGTCAACGGCCTGACCATCCGTCCCGTCCTCGTGTCGCACATCGTGCCGACCACCGGCTTCATCGTCGAGGACAAGAAAACCTGCCTCGCCTTCTCGAGCGATACGGGTCCGACGCACCGCTTCTGGGAAATCGTCAACGGCCTGAAGAACCTCAAGGCCATCATCACCGAGACGTCGTTCCCCGACGAGTTCCAGGATCTCGCCGATGTCTCGGGCCATCTCACGCCCTCCACCCTCGACGTCGAGCTCGAGAAGCTGGAGAAGGACGTGCCCGTCTATCTCTACGGGGGAAAGCCCAAGCACCTCAAAGCGATCAAGAAGCAGGTGGCCGCGCTCAAGCGCAAGAAGCTGACCTTCCTCGAGCAGGGCAAGACCTACCGATTCTGACGTCCCGTCTCCGTGCGCGTCTGCGTTCGTCGAGCCGATCCAGCCCTTACAACCGTAGGCGGCCCAGGCTGACCAGGCTTCCCGCCAGCCCCACGAGCGTGCCGCCGGCCACGATGAGCGCGGCCATGGCGGGCGGAAGCACGATGGCGGTGCGGCCGAGCAGGTCGGAGGTGGCGAGCAGGTCGCGCGAGAGCGCGTGGAAGATTCCCCAGAGGAGCACCAGCGCGAGCACTCCGCCCAGCCCTCCCTGGATCATTCCCTCCAGGACGAACGGTCCCTTGACGTAGGCGGGGGCCGCGCCCACCAGCCGCATGATGTCGAGCTCGTCCTGGCGAGCGTACATCGTCAGCCGCATGACGTTCGAGATGGTGAAGACGGCGGCCAGGACCAGGATCGCCCCCAGGAACGCGCCCGCGCCGCGCACGAGACGGACCGGCAGGATGCGGACGTCGGAGTCGGTGTCGATGAACAGCTTGATGTCCATGAGCCGCCGCAGCGGCTCCTCGGCCAGGATCAGTATGCCCTCGAGGATGACCACGGGTCGCGGGGTCAGCGCATCGGGGAGCACCCGGCGCGAGTAGGCGGCGTGGTCGTAGGTGAGATGCGGAACCGGGCGCCCGGCCTTGAGGTCGCGCAGGTCCTGGATCAGCAGGGAGGTGTCGAAGGCGTCCGGATGATCGTAGTTGATGGCGGCGCGCGCGGCGGGATCGAGCGTGCTTCCGTCCTTGTAGTATGCGTCCTGGGCCACGGTCACGCAGCGCTCCTCGCGGAGCCGCTCGAGGAGCCGGTTCGCGAAGGACGTCTTGCCGGAGCCGGTGCCGCCGGCCACTCCGATGAGGACGGACATCCGCCGCCGATTATAATTTCGGACTTCGGGAGAGGGATAGCGCCAAACCCATGATGGTCCTGAGGGCCTTCCGCTATTTCGTGGAGGAGGCCCTGACCAGCCTCTGGCGCAGCCGCCTCATCACCGGGCTGTCCGTCATCACCATCGCGGTCAGCCTCTTCGTGCTGGGGGCATTCCTCTCCCTGGCCAGCAACCTCGCCGGCGTCGTCGCGCGCTGGAGCGACAAGGTCCAGGTCACCTTCTATCTCGAAGACCAGCTTCCGGACGCCGCCCGCGACGGCCTCCAGGCCGCGCTGCGCGCCGACCCCGCCGTGGAGTCGGTCGTCTACATCTCGCGCGAGGAAGCCCTGCGACGCTTCCGGGCCCTGTTCCGCGAGATGCGTTCGCTGCCGGAGGACCTCGGAGAGAACCCCTTCCCGGCCGCGCTGGAGGTGACGCTCCATCCCGCCCGGAACTCGGCCGCGGACGCCCAGCGGCTGGTGGACGGGTTCCGGAGAGCGCCCGGCGTGGAGGACGTCGAGTACGACCTCCTCTGGATCCAGAGGAGGTCGTACTCGACGTCCTCCACGCCGGGCGCTCTCCGGAACCCGTCCACCAGCCGCTGGGCGTCCGCGGCCGAGTTCCGGGCGGGATGGAGCGTCACCTCCAGCGCGGCCGGGAAGGGGTTCTCTCCGAGGTCCTCCGGCAGCGAACGCATCTCGCGGAACAGGGCCCGGAAGCGTCGCAGGGCTTCCTCGCGCGAGATGTAGACGACCGACTCCACGGCGGGGTCGGCGCGCAGCGCGGCCTGGAGGCCGTCGCGGGCGGCGTCCGGAAGCTGGTCTTCGAGATAGAAGGTGACCTGGACCTTGTCGCTCCAGCGCGCGACGACGCCGGCGAGGTTGCTGGCCAGGGAGAGGAATGCCCCCAGCACGAAGAGGCTGACCGCGATGGTGATGACGGACAGCCCGGTGATGAGGCGGCTGCGCCAGAGGCTGGTCAGGGCCTCCTCCACGAAATAGCGGAAGGCCCTCAGGACCATCATGGGTTTGGCGCTATCCCTCTCCCGAAGTCCGAAATTATAATCGGCGGCGGATGTCCGTCCTCATCGGAGTGGCCGGCGGCACCGGCTCCGGCAAGACGTCCTTCGCGAACCGGCTCCTCGAGCGGCTCCGCGAGGAGCGCTGCGTGACCGTGGCCCAGGACGCATACTACAAGGACGGAAGCACGCTCGATCCCGCCGCGCGCGCCGCCATCAACTACGATCATCCGGACGCCTTCGACACCTCCCTGCTGATCCAGGACCTGCGCGACCTCAAGGCCGGGCGCCCGGTTCCGCATCTCACCTACGACCACGCCGCCTACTCGCGCCGGGTGCTCCCCGATGCGCTGACCCCGCGACCCGTGGTCATCCTCGAGGGCATACTGATCCTGGCCGAGGAGCCGCTGCGGCGGCTCATGGACATCAAGCTGTTCATCGACACCGACTCCGACGTCCGCATCCTGCGCCGCCTGCGCCGCGACCTCAAGGAGCGTGGACGCTCTTTCGAATCCGTCGAGCGGCAGTACCTCTCGTCCGTGCGCCCGATGCACCTGGAGTTCGTCGAGCCTTCCAAGCGATACGCGGACCTGATCGTGCCGGAGGGGGCGGAGAACGCGGTCGCGCTCGAAGCCGTGGTCGCGCGCGTGGACGCGATGCTGCGCGCCGCCGCCGCCAGCACCCCCGGCTGATCCGCTTCGACCCTCCGGACGGAAGGCCCGATCAGTCGCCGGCGACGCGCCCTCGCTCCAGCGTGATCACGCGCTTGCCCATGCGCTGGATCATCTCGCGGTCGTGGGTGGCGACGAGGACGGTGGTCCCGCGCGCGTTGACGTCCTTGAAGAGGTCCATGATCTCCTGGGCCATATCCGGGTCGAGGTTCCCGGTGGGCTCGTCGGCCAGCAGCAGCATGGGCTCGTTGATGAGCGCGCGCGCGATGGCCACGCGCTGCTGCTCGCCGCCCGAGAGCTGCAAAGGGTACGCGTGCATCTTGTGATGCAGCCCGACCGACTTGAGGGCGGCGAAGGCCCGGCGCTTCTGTTCCTTGACGGGAACGGCCAGGATGCGCAGCACGAAGGCGACGTTCTCCAGGATCGTCTTGCGCTTGAGGAGCTTGAAGTCCTGGAAGACGACGCCGATGGAACGCCGCAGCTCGGGGATCTGGCGCTCCGGGATCGCGGTGACGTTCCGTCCCCCGACCAGGATCTGTCCCTGCGAGGGGAGCTCCTCGCGGAACACGAGCTTGAGGAACGTGGTCTTGCCCGCGCCACTGGGCCCGGTC
>QHVP01000427.1 GCA_003222295.1 Acidobacteriota bacterium
TCTCGGTCGAGAACTGGAAGCGGCCCAAGACGGAGGTGTCCACCCTCATGGGGCTGCTCAAGCGCTACCTGCGCATAGAGCTGGACACCCTGCTCAAGAACAACATCCGCTTCCAGGTGATCGGGCGCATGGGCGACCTGCCGCGCGACGTGCAGGAGGAGCTCCAGCGCGGGATCGAGCGGACGCGGGACCGCACGGGGCTCCTCTTCAACATCGCGCTCAACTACGGCGGGCGCGCCGAGATCACGGACGCCGTGCGCGCGCTGGTGGCGGACACCGTCCGCACCGGCCGCGACCCGTCCACCATCGACGAGCACGACCTCGCGGCCCATCTCTACACGGCGGGGCAGCCCGATCCCGACCTCCTCATCCGGACCAGCGGCGAGCTGCGCATCTCCAACTTCCTCCTCTGGCAGATCGCCTATGCCGAGATCTGGGTGACGGACGTGCTCTGGCCGGACTTCCGGAGACGGCACCTCCTCCAGGCGATCGCGGACTACCAGAAGCGCGAGCGGCGGTACGGCGGGATCACTCCCGCGTGACGCGCGGCGACCTCGCGCGCCGGCTCGCCACCGCGGCCATCGGCCTCCCCCTCCTCGCCCTGGCCCTCTTCTGGGGGCCGCCGCTGGTGATCGTGGCCCTGTGCGTCACCGTGGCCGCCGTCGGCCTCTGGGAGTTCTACGCGCTCCTGGCCGCGCGGGGCCTGGCCCCGCTGCGCGTGACCGGGTACGTGCTGGCGACGGCGTTCTTCCTCCAGACCGTGCGTCCGGCCCTCGTGCCTCCCGCCCTCGTCCCCATCGCGGCGGTGATCGTCCTCTGCGCGATGCTCACGCGAGGAGGCGACGTGCCGGGCAGTGTCCTCTCGGCCGCGGCCACCCTGCTGGGGGCGGCCTGGCTGGGCGGCCTCGGCGGCACCATGGCGGCGCTGCGCCTCGTCCCCCCGGAACGGGGCGGACCCTGGGTCGAGATGCTGCTGCTGACGACCGTCATGACGGCCGACTCCGCGGCCCTCTTCGTGGGCAGCGCGGTGGGCCGCCACAAGCTGGCGCCGCGGATCTCCCCCGGCAAGACCTGGGAAGGCCTGGCCGGGGGGCTCGCGGGCGGCATCGTGGGGGCGCTGATCGTGCGCCGCTTCGGCCTGCAGTGGATCCCCGTGGCCCACGCCGTGGTCCTGGCCGTCCTGGTCACCCTGGGCGGAGTCGCGGGCGACCTGGCGGAGAGCCTGCTCAAGCGGTGGGCGGGGGTGAAGGACTCGGGCGCACTGTTCCCCGGCCACGGGGGCATGCTCGACCGCCTCGACAGCTTGCTGCTGGGCGCGCCCGTCCTGTACTATTACCTTCTCTACGCGCGGTGAAACGGCCCCGCTCCGGGGCCGTTCGCGTTTGCGCCGGGTCTCTTCTGGGTCAGGTCGAGTGAAGCGCGGTCTTTCCATTCTCGGTTCCACCGGCTCCGTCGGGTGCAACGTCCTCCGCATCGTGGACGCGTTCCCCGACCGTTTCGAGGTCGTGGGCCTGGCCGCGGGCAGCAACGTCGATCGCCTGGCCGAGCAGGTGGCCCGCTACCGGCCGCGGGTCGTGTCCGTGGCGTCGGAATCGGCGCGCGCGCAGCTCGCCCAGCGGACCGACGTCTCGGGCCTGCGCCTGGGCGTGGGGCCGGAAGGGGCGGTGGCCGTGGCCACCCATGCCGACACGTCGATGGTGGTGGCAGCGGCGGTGGGCGCGGTCGGACTGGTGCCGACGTATCGGGCCCTCGAAGCGGGCAAGGACGTGGCCCTCGCCAACAAGGAGACGCTGGTCATGGCGGGGGAGCTGATGGTCGCGCAGGCCAAGGCCCGCGGGGCCCGCCTCCTGCCCATCGACAGCGAGCACTGCGCGCTGCACCAGTGCCTCGACGGCCGCCGTCCGGAAGAGGTGCGGCGCCTCGTCCTCACCGCGTCCGGGGGTCCCTTCCGCAACCGGCCGCGCGAAAGCTTCCGCGACGTGACGCCCGGCGAGGCCCTGCAGCACCCGACCTGGAACATGGGCCGCAAGATCACGATCGACTCCGCGACCCTCATGAACAAGGGGCTCGAGGTCATCGAGGCGCGCTGGCTCTTCGGCGTGGCCGCCGAGCGCATCGAGGTGCTCGTGCACCCTCAGTCCGTGGTGCACTCGATGGTCGAGTTCGTCGACGGCACCGTGCTGGCCCAGCTCGGCGTGACCGACATGCGGATGCCCATCCAGTACGCGCTCTCGTACCCGGAGAAGTGGCCGGCCGCCATCCCCGGCATCGAGTTCCGCGGCGGCCTCCACCTCGACTTCGAGGTGCCGGACCACGACCGGTTCCCCTGCCTGAGCCTGGCCTACCGTGCCCTGGCCGGGGGAGGCGCGCTGCCCACCGTCCTCAATGCCGCCAACGAGGAAGCGGTGAGCGCGTTCCTCGACCGGCGCGTGGCCTTTCCGGCGATTCCGGAGGCCATCCAGGAGGTCATGGAGGAGCCGGGGCCACGGCTCGTGCGCGAGCTGGACGACATCCTCACCGCGGATGCGTGGGCGCGCGAGCGCACGCGCGAAGCCCTCAAGCGTCGGGCCCTGGAGACCGTCTGAATGGGATCTCTCACCACTCTCCTGTCGTTCGTCGCCGTGCTCGGGATCATCATCTTCTTCCACGAGTTCGGCCATTTCATCACCGCCAAGGCGTTCGGGATGCGCGTCTTCATCTTCTCGTTCGGGTTCGGGCGGCGCCTCTTCGGCTTCAAGTGGGGCGACACCGATTGCCGCGTGTCCGTGATCCCGCTCGGCGGATACGTCAAGCTCGAAGGCGAGCCCGAGGACCACATCAGCCAGGACACCAGCACGCTCGGCGACGGCCGCGACTTCACCAGCCGCCCGCGCTGGCAGCGCTTCGTCGTCTACCTGGCGGGCCCCGTGTTCAACGGGATCCTGGCCGTCGCCGTCTTCACCGGGCTGTTCATGATCGGCTACGGCGTGGACGCCGTCCTCCGCGACCGCCCGGTGATCGGCGTGGTGCAACCAGGCTCGCCCGCGGCCACGGCCGGGCTGCTGCCCGGTGACGAGATCCTGGCCATCGACGGCGCCCCTCAGAAGGACTGGGAAGACGCGCTGGTGGCCATCGCCATTCGCCCCGATCGTTCCCTGCAGCTCCGCGTGCGCCGCGGCGCCGAGGGGAAGGAGTTCACCGTCCGCTCGACCACCGCCGCGCAAGGGGCGGGCCAGATCGGCGTCTCGCCGCTCGTCCGCGTCGGCCAGCTCGTGGCCGGAGGTCCCGCGGAGCGCGCGGGCATCAAGACCGACGACGGGATCCTGAGCGTCGGTGGCAAGCCGGTCACGTCGTTCGGCGACATCCCGGCGCTCCTCACCGCCGAACGGCCGGGGCCGGTCGCGATCCGGCTCCTGCGCGACGGCGCGATCCTGGACATCGGCGTGACGCCGGAGGGCGGGAAGATCGGCATCTTCAACAAGACCCTCACGCGGAAGCTCGGCCTCGGCCCGGCGATCAAGGAGGCGGGGGCCGCCACCTGGAATCTCGTCCGGCAGACCTTCCAGATCCTGGGCGGGCTCGTCACCGCGACCATCTCGCCGAAGGCAGCGCTGGCCGGACCGCTCGGCATCGCCAAGGCCTCGGGTGACGCGGCGCGCAGCGGTGCGCCCGTCGCGGCCCTGCTCTTCCTGGTGGCGACGCTGAGCGTGAGCGTCGGGATCCTGAACCTGTTCCCGCTGCCGCCGCTGGACGGCGGCCACCTTGCGATCCTGGCCAGCGAGTCCGTGATCCGTCGCGACCTGAGCCTTCGCGTCAAGACCTGGATCATGAACGCAGGGGCGATGGTGCTGTTCCTGCTGATCGGCCTCGTCCTCTACTCGGACCTCAGCAAGACGAGCCTGCTGCAGAAGTACTTGCCGTAGGCCTCACTGCACCAGCTCCGCCTGGACCGGGCCCTGGGGCACCAGGGTCCGGCCGGCCAGCGCCGGGTCGTCGCCTTCGACGCGGGTCGCGCGGAAGACCTGCACTCCCGTCTTTCCTGTCGTGTCCGTCACCCTGTAGGACCAGGCCGTATCCCCCTCCGGCGTGACCTCCAGGAAGCGTCCCTCGGTGCCGGCGCACACGAGCGTGTTGCCGCTGATCAGGCGCTGGGCCCCGGAGATGATGGGCGCGAACAGGCTCTCCGGCGGCTTGGCCGCGTATTCGGAAGCGGGAGCGGTGGGAAGGAACCCCGCCACCGCATCGTAGGCGTAGACGCCGTCCGCGCCGAGGGTGGGGGCGATCTGGACGACGGTGGAGTAGGGGCGGGAGTTCCGGTCGCCGTTGTTGAAGATGAGGATCTGGCCCGCGCCCGACAGGTTGCCCTCGACCCAATGCGCGTTGTGCTGTCCGAAGAGCTGCTGGGGCGCGGGCAGGCCGTAGTTGCCGGGGCTGCCCCAGCGGAAGAGGAGGTCCCCGCCGCGGCCGCGGCGGCCGCCCGCATGGCCGGCGGCTTCGTCCGTCGTCGTCCCATGGTCGACGATCCAGATCTCGCTGAAGTTCCGTGAGCTGACCATCACCTGATCGAGGCCCGGGTTGTAGTCGACCGCGTTGACGTGCGTCCAGTCGCTGGCGGCCGTGGCACGGGCGTTCGGGTCGATCCGCTCCGGATGCTCCGCCGGGTCGTCGCCCGGATCGAGCAGGTGGTCCCAGGCGTGCCATTCCCAGACGATGCGGCTGGTCTGCGGATCCACCTCGATCACGTGATCCACCCAGATCACGCCGCTGGAGGGAATGGTGTCGGCATTACGCCCGACGGCGCGGGCTTCGGCCGCGGTCTTGATTTCCCAGGCCACCATGAGGACGTGCCCGTTCGGCATGCGCCTCACGTCATGGTGCTGCTGGAAGGTGGGACCGGAGTACTGGTAGCTCCACTGCACCCGACCGTCCCAGTCCAGGATCTCCACCACCCCGCCGTTGCAGCCGCCACCCGCGAAGCTGCCCGGGCCGAGGGAGCGCGGGCGCAGGATCTGCCCGTTCTCGAGGAGATAGACGGAGCACGCCGCCGTCGAGGCGGCCACCCATCGATGCACGAGCTGGCCCTCCAGGTCCATCAGGTACGTGGCATTGGACTGGATCGGGGTGAAGAGAACGTACGGCGTCGCGGGCGCGGAAGGACCGCTGAGGTCCGAGCCCATCCCGCACCCGGCCAGCGCGATCATCGAAGTCGTCGCGGCGGCCGAGACCCATCTCGCTCTCTGTGTCGGCATGGAGGGAATCTCCGAAGTTACCTGCGCGCCGCCGCCGCGAAATCAAAAGGATGCAAAATTCTCGTTAAAAAACGTCAATCGCTATCGGCGCGGAGGTGAGCCATACTGCAGGGCTCATGCGTCAGCCCCTGGGGTTGGTCGCGCTGATCCTCGCGGTGTCGGCAGCGAGTGGTCCGGGTTGCGGGCACTCCAGTGACGGCAGTCCTTCCGCGGTGCCCAGCGCAAAGCCGAACTTCGTCGTCATCCTGGCCGACGACATGGCCTACGGCCTGTTCGGCGAGGGCCACCGGTTCCCGGCTCTACAACTGAGCAACCTCGAGCGGCTCGCGGCGCGGGGCGTCCAGTTCGACCGAGCCGCGGTGACGACGTCGCTCTGCTCGCCGAGCCGGGCCACCCTTCTCTCCGGGCTCTATGCGCACACCCACGGCGTGGGCGTGAACGAGATCGTCGAGCTGCCGGCGAGCATCCCCACCTATCCGCAGATCCTGCAGGCCGCGGGATACCAGACCGCGTTCGTCGGCAAATGGCATATGGACGCCCACACGGACATGCCGCGGCCCGGATTCAACTACTGGCTCAGCTTCAAGGGCCAGGGCGTGTACTTCGATCCGCCGCTCAACGAGAACGGCAAGGCCCTCAAGCGGACCGGATACATCACGGACCTGCTGACGGAGTACGCGGTCAACTGGCTCCGCCAGCGCGCGTCGCAGCCGCAGCCGTTCCTCCTGATCCTGTCCCACAAGGCGCCGCATCAGCCCGTCCAGCCGGCGCCGCGGCACGCGGACGCCCTGGCCGGCCTCGCGCTCCCGGAGCCCGCGAACTTCGAGGACACCTTCACGGACAAGCCGGAGTGGCAGCGGCGGTACGCGACGTGCGGAGGCCAGCCCGCGGCCTACGTCAGTTGTCCCGACCCGTTGCCCAGGACGCTTGCGCCCACGCCCTGGACACCTCGCGATCCCTATCGGCTCGACTACCTGAGGACCCTGCTCGCCCTCGACGAGAGCGTGGGGGCGGTGGTGAGCGCGCTCGAGAGCCAGGGGCTCACCGGCTCGACCTACGTCTTCTTCCTCAGCGACAACGGCCTGTTCCTGGGCGAGCACCGGCTGGGCGACAAGCGGATCGCCTACGAGGAATCGATTCGAGTCCCCTTCGTGGTCGCGGGGCGCGACCTCGCCGCCCGCAGGTCGAGCGCCATGGCGCTGAACCTCGACCTCGCGCCCACGATCCTCGACCTGGCGGGGGCGCCGATCCCCGGCACGATGCAGGGGCGCTCGCTGGGGTCGCTCCTCCGCGGCGAGTCGATCGCGCCGATGCGGGACTCGTTCCTCTACGAGTACGAGACCGACAGCGTTTACCCGGTAGTGCCGAGCCTCTTCGCGATCCGCACGCTCGGACGGAAGTACGTGGCCTACCCGGATCGTCCCGACGAGGACGAGCTCTACGACCTCGGCACCGATCCGAGCGAGCTCACGAACCTGGCCCGGCGACCGGAATGGGAAGCGACGCGGGCGAGCCTCCGCAGCAACTCTTCCGTCTCCTCGACCAGACCGGAGGGACGTTCTGACGCGGCCGAAGAGCGCGGCGGCGAGCCTTATCAGCCCCGGTGGCTGCCCCAGACGGGCTTGAAGTTGGGGTCGAGCTCGTAGGCCTTCGCGAACTCCGCCGCCGCTTCCTTCTTGCCCGGCGAGTCGTGCCTCTTGGGCTCCGCGATCTTGTAGATCGTGTAGCCGAGGTAGTAGTGCGCGGCCGCGCTCTGCGGGTCCGCCGCCACCGCGCGCTCGAACGCCTCGCGCGCCTGGGCGAAGCGCCTCTTCGCGAACGCGTTGAGCCCGGCCTGGATCTCGTCGCTGGCGGAGCCGCCGGAGGGCGCGGCGGTGGCGTCCGTGCCGGCCTCGGGCGTGGCCGCAGCGGGCTTGGCGGCCTTCGCGGTCCTGGCCGCCTTGTGCGCGCGCTTCGGCGCCGGCGCCGGTGCGTCCTGGGGGGTCGGGCTGAGGATCGCCATGAGCAACATCGTGGGGATCATCATGGGGTCTCCTTTTGAGAAGGGGACGCCGGCCGCCCCGGCGTCACGAAGTTTCCCGATGTTAGCGCACCCAAGCCGGCCCGTCGCCGGTGCGGGTGCGCGCGCTCACACGGAGGTGCTAGCGCGATCCGGCCGCGCCGGCGGCGGCGCCTGCGGGAACCATCAGGTGGAGGCCGCCCGTAGGCGAGGCCACCAGGAGCCGCTCCGGAGCGGCGGGGTCCAAGCCCAGCGTCCACACGCGATCGGAAGCGAGGCCGTCCGTGGGCAGGCGTTCCCAGGTCTTCCCGGAGTCCACGCTCCGGAAGATCCCTCCGAAGGTGAAGTCGCTCGCGTAGATCGTCCGGCCGTCGGGATGGATGGCGAGGCCGGTGATGTCGGAGTACGGGATCCCGCCGGTGACGCGAGACCACGTCGTGCCCTGGTCCTCCGAGCGGTAGAGGCCCCCGCTCGTGGTCGCGAGCAGGACCTTGTCGTCGGAGGGCATGAAGGCCACGGCGTGCGGCTGGACGTCCCCGAACCCGTAGGAGACCTGCGTCCAGGACTGGCCGCCGTCCGCGCTCCGGAAGACGCCCAGCGCGTTCATGGCCACCACGACGTCGATGTCGTTGGGCGAGACGGCCAGCGCGGACACCTCGTCGGCGAGGCCGAGGCCGGGACGCACCCAGCTCCGGCCGCCGTCGCCGCTGCGCAGCAGGCCCTTCGAGGTGGCGGCGATCAGGTTGCGCGGCGGGAGGGCCAGGAGGTCTTTCACGCGCGGGTGCACGTCGACGCCGTCGACGACGGTCGACATGCGCGCCCAGGCCCCGGTCTCCGCATCGGCGACGAACACGCCGTCGTCGGTGCCGGCCAGGGCCTGGCGGCCGAGCAGGGCGAGCGAGAGGACCTCGCGTCCTTCGAGACCGGTGCCGAGCCGGCTCCACGGTCCACGCGGTCCGGGCGCGGCGAACACGCCGCCATGCCTGCGGTCGCCCCAGATGCCGGCCAGCACGCGGCGGCCCACCCGGTCGAACACGACCTTCGACACGAACCGCTCGGAGAAGCCGTCGTTCGAGGCGAACCAGGTCTGGCCCCCATCCGTGCTGCGCACGACCCCGGCGCCTTCCGTTCCCAGCAGCACCAACCCCCCGGGCAGCGCGAGCACGTCGTTGATGATGAGGTTCTTCTGCGTGATGAGCCGCCAGGTGGCGGAATTGTCTTCACTGGACCACAGGCCTTCCGTCGTGCCCGCGAACAGGCGGTTCTGGTCGTCCGGGCTTTGCGCGAATGACCGGGTGCGGCGGCTGCTCGAAGGAATCCCCTTGACCTTGGTCCAGCGCGCGGCGGCGTCCTCCGAGCGGTAGATGCCCGTGCAGGCCGTCGCGTAGACGACCTGGGGCTTCCAGCGGTCGACGGTGAGGGTCATGACGTCGGAGTCGTCGATCATGCCCGTGTGCATGGGCAGCCAGTTCTGGCCGCCATCGACGGTCTTCCAGCCGAGGTGCCAGGTGCCGACGTACATGGTGCTTGGATCCTGCGGATCGAAGGCGACGGACTCGAAGTTGCGGAGGTCCGGGTGATCGGGCGGAGTGATGCGCGCCCAGCTCTGGCCGCCGTCGATCGAGCGGAAGACGCCGGTGAGGGTGCCCGCGGCCAGGATCTGCGGGTTTGCGGGCGCGATGGCCAGCGCGCGCACCGATTGGCCCTCGATGCCCTTGAGGAGTGTGAAGGTATTGCCGCCATCCGTGCTGCGGGCGACTCCGCCTCCGCTGCCACCCACTTCCCAGTAGCCGACGAGGACCACGCCGCGGGCATCCACGCTGATCTCGTCGAGGCTCTGACCGCGGAGCGGGAAGCCGGGGCTGAGACGCCGCCAGTGTGCGCCCGAGTCCTCCGACCGGTAAAGAACCCCGTCCGACGTCCCGAGGTAGATGCGGCGGGGGTCGTGCGGGTCGGCCGCGAGCGCACGCACATCTCCGCCGGGAGGACCCACGGGGACCCACGTCTGCGCGGCGCCCGTAGCAAGGGCGCGCGCCCCGCTCCGAGCCCCATCACCGTCGGCAGCGGCCACACCCATCGGCACGTCTCTTGCTGTTATCGGGAGCGCAGTTAGCCGCAGGAGCGCAACGTTGCGCTCCTGCGGCTAACTGCGCTCCCGATAACAGCAAGAGACGTGCCGATGGGTGTGGCCGCTGCCGACGGTGATGGGGCTCGGAGCGGGGCGCGCGCCCTTGCTACGGGCGCCGCGCACGTCGTCTTTGAGGACGGCGCTGGGGACCCCCACCCCAGCGATCAGCAAAGAGGAGCTGTTCGCGCGGCGTCCTCGCGGCGGCCGCTGTTGCCCCACTCCCTTCACCGCTCTCCGGCGCCGGCCACACTCCTGGCTTCTGGCAGGAAGGGCCGTGAAGAATACGCGAGCGGCCCGGAGCGCGCGGGGCGAGCGGCGCGACCAAGCGCCCCTGGCCTCCTGCAAACCCGCGCTGGTCCACGGCCGCCGATTCGCAACCCGGC
>QHVP01000428.1 GCA_003222295.1 Acidobacteriota bacterium
TTCGGCCTGGTGACGCGCGAGAAGCGAGTCGACACCATCGCGCGCGCGGTGGCACGAGCGGCGGCCATTCACCCGGGCGTGCGCCTGCTGGTGGTGGGCCCGGTCGCGGATCGCGGCGCGCTCGATGCACGGTTGACCGCCCTGGGCCTGGCCTCGCGCGCGATCGTCACCGGCCGCGTCCCCTTCCCCGAGCTGGCCGCGCACATCGAGCTCGCGGACGCCGTCGCGCACCTCCGCTATCCGACCGCCCGCGAGACCTCGGCCGCGCTGCTGCGCGTGCTCGCCCAGGGCCGCGCGACGATCATGGCCGACCTCGAGCACCTCGCCGACGTGCCGCGCGACGCGGTCCTCCGCGCCGACGTCTCCGACGAAGAGGGCGAGGTCACGCGCGCGATCCTGAGGCTGGCCCAGTCGCCCGCGTTGCGCGCGCGGCTGGGCCGTGCCGCCAGCGCGTTCGTGGAGCGCGCGCACGCTCCCGCGCGGACCGCCGACGCCTATTTGAAGGCCATCGAACGCGCGGCCGCCCGTCCCGCCCCCTCCGTTCCCGTTCCCGCCTGGCCGCCGCACTGGGCCACCCTCGCCCGCAGTTAGTGTCGGGATCGCCTCCTGTCGTCGCTGATCGCGGCCCGCTCGTCGGCCATCTCGATGGAGGTGAGCTCAGCGTTGGGGCTCGACGCCTGCGGACCGAGTGGAGGGTGAGGCACCGCCGGCCAACTTGTTCTGGAACAAGTTGACGGGCTCGAACGGCTTCGGTCGAGATGACGTGGCCTCCTCGCGCCCGGTTCCGGTGTCGTCGCGGCGGCGCGTCCCGAAGTACCGCCTGCCCTCGTAGTCGTTGTGACGCCGGCAGCGCAACTCGATCTTCTCCACCGTCGCCTCACCGCCGAGGGCGTAGGGGTCCACGTGATGGAACTCCACGAACCGGCGCTCGTTGCAGCGATGGCCGCTCGGGCCGATGAACTTGCAACGTCCGAGGTCCCGAACCCACACGGCTCGCTTCACGGCGGCCGAAGCGTCGCGCGCCCGCGGGTCCTTCGCGCGCGACCGACGAGGCTTCCGCGTGTCGGCGTATTTCTTCTTGGCCAGGTCCACGAGCAGGGCGGTGAGGGCCCGGTCGAGGACGGCGGCGTCATCCCCGGAAGGGATGGCGTGGCTGAGCATGTCCTTCGCCAGCCGCAGCTTCTCGAGCGTCTCACCGCCGATCGTGAGCTGCAGCTTGTAGCGGTCGGGCGAGAGCGGGGTCACCGCAGCGCGTGTCACTGACAAAGGCTCGGCGGTGAGGCCCGTCACGGGGGGAGCCGGTGCAGCCGAATCCATCGAGGACGCGCCGGGCGCGACCGGAGACTCCGCAGGCGGGACCGCTTGAAGGCGGAGCGCGGGAAGCTTCCGAACGGAGGCGCCGACGTCGGGCCGTGGCGAGAGCCTGGCCACGATCTCCTCGATCTCCGCCTTCTTCTTCCCGCGAGCGGAGGCGAGCACCTCGCCGTGGTTCGCGAGCGTCAGGTGTGAACCGTCGGGCCGTGCGTGCGACCTCGATCCGGTTGTAGGCCTCCCACTCCGAGAGCCCCAGGACGTCTCGGCAGTAGGCGTAGAGGGACTCGTAGCCCTCGCGCAGGTGAACGTCGCGCGTGTCCAATTCGGCGAGGTGAGCGACGAGGTGGGCCGTCGCGTCCCGCTCGCGCGCGACGAGACTCTTCGTCCGCGCAACGAGCTCGGTGTCGGAGAGGCGAGTGAGCGAAGTGAGAATATCGTTCTGCATGCCGGCGTTGTAGCACGGTCGTCCGACACGCTTCGGAGGACGACCTAGGCGGCCGCCTATCGCACGCGACACGAACAAGAGTCGCGTGAAGCTGTCCCAGAGCGAACAAACGCGCCACGACGTTTCCACACCTGCGAGAGAGGGTCTCCACCGCGAGTCTGTATCCTGCTCTCACTCACGTTCCGCAAAATCGCTGCAAGAAAATTGCAGCTCTAAAAAAAATCCCCGCCCGTTCACGCATTTGGAACCTGCGGCCGCGGAGCAGGTTCGATTCGACGCCCCTTTTTCTTGCTGTCGGCTCGCTTCCATCGAGCCTCTTTGCCAGCGAGTCTCTGGGTCAGGACACGAAGAACGGCTTCACTCCGGAACTCCCGCCCCGGAACCCCCCCCACGCCGGCGGTGTCGAATGCAGTAGACGGAGGCCACGATGAACAGGAGACTATTCGAGGACCTGGTCGTGTCCGCACCGCCGGTCGGACGCTTCGGACGCCGCGCTGCCCTCCTTCCATTATCGATTGCCGCCCACGGCGCAGCCCTGGCCCTGGCCCTGCTCGTTCCGGTGCTGAGGTCTGCGCAGTTGCCGACGCCCACCGGACCGACCGTTATTTGGGGGCTGGCGCCGGCACCCACTCCCCCGCCACCGATGGCCACTCCGCCGCCCCCGCCACGCGCAACCACCGCGGCACCCTCGCGCGCGGCCGTGGCGACCACACCGGCGGAGCCGGTCGCGCCACCTCTCGCGTCCGGTCCAACGGTGTCGGCGATCGAGCCCGAAGGGTTGCCTCCCGACGACGGGCGGGTTCCGTGCTTGGCGAATTGCGATGGGTCAGGGCGGGGCAGCGCCGACGGTCCGAGCGTTGGGCCTCCAGGCGTTCCCGAGGGCACCGGCACCAGTCCGGTTCGTGTGAGCGATGGCATCAAGGCCCCCGTGCGCACGGTGTACGTGGCCCCGGTCTATCCCAATATCGCAAGCACCGCCGGTGTCGGCGGAATGGTCGTGCTCGAGTGCACGATCGATCCGTCGGGTCACGTGGTCGACGTGCGGGTCATCACCGGCCATCCGCTGCTCAACGAGGCCGCCACGAATGCCGTGCGTCAATGGCGCTACACGCCCACGCGCCTGAACGGCGTGCCCGTGGCGGTGCTGATGACCGTGACCGTCCGCTTCATCGCGCACCGATGAGAGCCGCCGAAGCGCTCGCACCCGCGGCGGAGCCGAAC
>QHVP01000430.1 GCA_003222295.1 Acidobacteriota bacterium
GACTTCCTCTCGATGCACCGCGATCCGTCCTACGCGGACGTGATGGCGGAGGTGATCGCGGAGCTGGGCCAGGCCGTCGGGCGCGCGGAGTCCGCGGGCGTGCCGCGTGCGCAGGTGATCGTCGACCCGGGCATCGGGTTCTCCAAGGCCGCGCCGCACAGCCTGGAGGTCATCCGGCGCCTCTCCGAGCTCGCCGTCCTCGACCAGCCCGTGCTGGCGGGTCCGTCGCGCAAGAGCTTCATCGGCCGCGTGCTCGACCTGCCCGTGGGCGAGCGGCTGATGGGCACGGCGGCGGCGGTGGCGGCCTGCGTGCTGGCCGGGGCGCACATCGTGCGCGTCCACGACGTCGCCCCCATGACCCAGGTGGTGCGGATGTGCGACGCCATCCGCGGGGAGTGGGCGGCGTGATCGCGCGCGCCTTCGGCTGGTTCACGACCGTCGAGCCGAGCTGGCTCGACCTCGTCGACATCCTCATCGTCGCCTTCCTGCTCTATCAGCTCCTGCAGTTCATCCGGGGGACGCACGCCGTGCAGATGGCGCTGGGCGCTCTGGTGCTGGTGCTGCTCTACTGGCTCTCCCAGCTCCTGCACCTGGAGACGGTGAACTGGCTGCTGCGCACCTTCATGCCGTACCTCGTCTTCGGCATCATCGTGGTGTTCCAGTCGGAGATACGGAAGGTGCTGGCCCAGCTCGGCAAGACGCCGTTGCCCGGCGTGTTCGGCTCGCCGCGCACGGAGGAGGTCATCGACGAGGTGGTGCTGGCCGGCACCACCCTGGCCGCGCAGCGCACGGGCGCGATCGTGGTCATCGAGCGCGACATGGGCCTGCGCAGTTACATCGAGACGGGCATCGCCCTCGACGCCTACGTGACCTACGACCTGCTCATCAGCATCTTCAATCCGGGCACGCCCCTGCACGACGGGGCGGTGATCATCCAGGGCAACCGCGTGGCCGCCGCCGCCTGCTTCCTGCCCCTCACCGTGAACCCGCAGCTCAGCCGCGAGCTGGGCAGCCGCCACCGCGCCGCCATCGGGGTCACCGAGGACACGGATGCGCTGGCGGTGGTGGTCTCGGAGGAGACGGGCGTGATCTCGCTGGTGGTGGGCGGGCGCATCCGCCGCGAGCTGGACGCCGCGTCCCTCAAGTCCGCGCTCCTCGACGTCCTGGAAGTGGAGCAGGCGCCCCGGCCGGCGGCCACGCCCGCCGCGGGCGTCCCCGCGCGCGAGAAATAGCGAATGCTCCTGGAGAACATCCCGCTGAAGCTCGTGAGCCTGGGCCTGGCCACTCTGTTGTGGTTCGTGATCGCGGGCGAGAAGACGTCGGAGATGGGGGTCTCCGCGCCCCTGGAGCTGCAGAACTTCCCCATGGACCTGGAGGTGACGGGCGAGCCCGTGGACAACGTGGAGGTGCGGCTGCGCGCCTCGCCCGGGATCATCCAGCGCATCGGGCCGGGGGACGTCTCCGCGCAGCTGGACCTGGCCGGGCTGCAGGAGGGGGAGCACATCGTCCACCTCACCGACAAGTCGATCCGCATGCCCTTCGGGGTGAAGGTCGTGAAGATCACGCCCTCGATCCTGACCCTCAGCCTCGAGCGCACGGTGCAGAAGCTCGTGCCCGTGCGTCCGCGCCTGGTCGGACGGCCGGCGGCGGGGTTCGAGGTCGGCGAAGTCCGGGCGGATCCGGCAGAGGTGCGCATCGCGGGCCCGCGCAGCCGCGTGCAGGCCGTGGAGAGCGCGTTCACGGAGCCGCTCTCGATCGAGGGAGCGCAGGCGGGCGTCAGCGACGTGGTGAACATGGGCCTGGACGATCCGCTGCTGCGGGTCCTGGGCAGCCCCCGCGTGCGCGCCACCGTGCGCATCCGGGAAGAGGAGGGTGAACGCGCGGTCGACGGCGTGCCCGTCGAGGTGCGCGGCGGCGAGGCCTCGCTTCGCCCGGCGTCGGTGCGCGTGGTCGTGACCGGCCCCGCCTCCCTCCTGCGTACGCTGACGACCGCCGACCTGCACGCCTCCGTCGACCTGGCCGCGGTGCCGCCACGCGAGAGCCCGGCCGTGACCGTCGATCTCGCTCCCGGCCACGCCGGCCTCCACGTGAAGGAGGTCTCGCCCGCGTCCGTCACCGTGCGCGCCACTCGCGGCGGCGCGCGTAGCGCGCCGCCGCGATAATATCGCCCGATGGGTCGTTTCTTCGGAACCGACGGCATTCGCGGCCGGGCCGGAGAGGCGCCCCTGGACTCCGCGACCGTACAGAAGATCGGTCGCGCGATCGTCCGCGCTCTCGGCATCTCCGAGCCGCGCGTGCTCATCGGCCGCGACACGCGCGAGAGCGGTCCCAGCATCGAGCAGCACCTGGCCGCCGGCCTCGCCGCCGAAGGCGCGCACCCGGAATCTGCGGGCATCATGCCCACGCCCGCCATCGCGCACCTCGCGCGCCAGCGCACGGGCGTGCGCCGGCAGGGCTACCACCTCGGGGTCGTCATATCCGCCTCCCACAACCCCTACCAGGACAACGGCATCAAGGTGTTCGGCGGAGCCGACCGCAAGTTCAGCAGCGACCTCGAAGACAAGACTGAGGCGATCATCGCGGAGCTCAAGGGGCAGCCGCTGCTCGAAGCACGCCGCGTCGAGCAGCGCGATCTCGCCCGCCCGTACCTCGCGCACCTGAAGGGCTCCTACGGCGGACCGTCCTTGAAGGGCACGCACCTCGTCGTCGATTGCGCCAACGGCGCGACGTCCTTCCTGGCCCGGCGCCTGTTCGAGGAGCTGGGCGCGCGCGTCACCTCCATCCACGACCAGCCCGACGGCCGCAACATCAACCGCGAGTGCGGAGCCACGCATGCAGAGACGGTGGCCGCGCGCGTGAAGGAGGCGGGGGCGGACCTGGGCCTGGCCTTCGACGGCGACGGGGACCGCTGCATCCTGGCCGACGCCACCGGCTGCGTGGTCGACGGGGATCACGTCCTGTTCCTGACCGCGCGTCATCTGCAATCGAAGGGCGCCCTCAAGGG
>QHVP01000432.1:0-501 GCA_003222295.1 Acidobacteriota bacterium
GGACGGACGGAGCTGAGCCCACCTGGACGCGTCACGCGACGGGAACACTTCGCGCCGCGCTTCCCGAGGCGGCACGCACGTCGCCCGACGCACCCTCCCTCGCCGAAATCAAGGCGCGCTGCCCGCAGGCGGTGCCGCCCAGCATGTACTACGACGGGTTGCGGGAGCGAGGGTTCGAGCTCGGACCAGGCTTCCAGGCCATCACCGGGCTCTGGTGCGGCGACGAGGAGTCGCTCGCGGAGCTCCGGCTGCCACCCGCGGCCGCGGCCGACGCGTCCTCCTATCACGTCCATCCCTCGATCTTCGACGCCTGCTGCCACGCCCTGGGAGCCGGGTTTCCCGTGACGGATTCGCGCGACGAGGCCTACCTCGTGCTCGGTTTCAAACGACTCGAGACCTTCGGGCCCATCGGCACCCACGTCTGGAGCCATGGAGCCCTTCACACGGCTGCGGACGGCGGCGGCGACAAGGAGACGCTCACGGGCACCGTACGTCTCATGG
>QHVP01000432.1:548-5042 GCA_003222295.1 Acidobacteriota bacterium
CCGGCCGCGGCGAGACATCTCCGGGCTCCGCGGCCGACTACCTGCTCGATCCCGATCAGATCGCGACGCGCGTGCGGCGCGAGTTCGCCTCTCTCGCGGAGGCGAACGGGCTCGCGCAGTACGAGAAGTGGCTTCCGCAGATCGAGGCCCTGGTCGGTGCCTACGCGCTTCGGGCCTTCCAGCAGCTCGGCTGGGACTTCCGGCTCGGTGAGCGCGTCACCCTCGATGCGCTCGCGGCCAAGCTGCGGGTGGCCGACCGCCATCGCCGGTTGCTGGGCCGCATGCTCGGAATACTCGAGGACGACGGGATCGTGCGGGCAGTGGGCGGAGAGTTCGAGGTCACGCGCATCCCGCCCCCGAGCGATCCGCAGGCACAACTCGCGGCGCTGCTTGCGAGCTCTCCGATGGCGACCAGCGAGACGACCCTGACCGGGCGGTGCGGCGACCAGCTCGCCGCCGTGTTGCGTGGCGAGGCCGACCCGTTGCCGCTCCTGTTTCCGGGGGGATCGCCCGCGGCGGCCGAGCAGATCTACCAGGACTCGCCGGGGGCGCGCACGTTCAACGGCCTCATGCAGAGGGCGATTGCGGAGGCCATCGCCCAGGCGCCGCCCAACCGGGTGCTGCGCGTCCTGGAGATCGGCGCGGGAACGGGGGGCACCACCGCGTCCATCCTGCCCGTCCTTCCCGCGGACCGCAGTGTCTATCTGTTCACCGACGTCTCTCCGGCCTTCACCCAGCGCGCAGCCGACCGCTTCGGGGCCTATCCGTTCGTTCGCTACCAGCTCCTGGACATCGAGAAGGACCCCCTGACGCAGCCGGGAATCGAGGACCAGCAGTTCGACGTGGTCATCGCGGTCAACGTGCTGCACGCCACCAGGAAGCTGCGCGAGACGCTCGCCCACGTGCGGCGGTTGCTCGCGCCCGAGGGCCTCCTCGCCATCATGGAAGCCATCCGGCCCATGCGCTGGCTCGACCTCACGTTCGGGCTGACGGATGGCTGGTGGAGGTTTGCGGACGAAGACCTGCGTCCGTCACATCCGCTGCTTTCCTCGCGCCAGTGGCGCGACCTGCTCTCGGCCTCGGGCTTCGAGGCGCCGGTCACCCTGCCCCAGGAACCGGAAGACGGCGACTCCCTCTCCGCCCAGGCCTTGCTCCTGGCCCGTGCTCCGCGGGTCGAGGTCCATCCCAAGCCAGTCGCGCGCGCGGCGCGCGCGATCAGCGGGGACTGGCTCATCCTCGCGGACAGGGACGGCGTCGGTGCGCGATTGGCGGAACGGGTTCGCAAGGAGGGCGGCAACTGCGTCGTCGTGCGCGCGGGCGAAGCGTGTTCGGTGGATGGGGATGGCGTCTGGCGCGTGAACCCTGGCCGCCCGGAAGACTTCCACCGCCTTCTCGCGGAGGCCCGGCCCTCGGCCTCCGCGGCCTGGCGCGGGATCGTGCACCTCTGGAACCTCGACGCGCCCTCGGGAGAATCGACGACGCCGGAGGAGGTGGAGGCAGGTCAGGTCATGGGGTGCGGAAGCCTGCTGCATCTCGTGCAGGCGGCGATCCGCGGCGCCGCCTCGCCCATCTGGGTGGTGACGCGCGGGGCGCAGCCGGTTGGCCCGGATGCGATGCCGCCGGCGGTGATGCAGTCGCCGGTGTGGGGCCTGGGCCGCGTGGTCAGCCTCGAACACCCCGAGTTCTGGGGCGGACTCGTCGATCTGGACGCGAATGATCCTGGCGGTGACGACGCGCTGCTCGAGGAGATCGCGGATCCCGACGGTGAGGACCAGGTGGCTCGCCGGGGAAGCGGCCGCTACGTCGCGCGACTGGTGCGCAGCCGCGGCCTGAAGACGCAGCCGACGCGCTTGCGGCCGGATGTTGCGTACCTCATCACGGGAGGCCTGGGCCGGCTCGGGTTGAAGGTCGCCCGATGGATGGCGGAGCAAGGGGCTCGGCATCTGGTCCTCATGGGCCGCAAGGGCCTCCCCGATCGCGCCCTGTGGCCGGCCCTCCAGTCGGACAGCGACGCGGGTCGCGCGGCGGCCGCGGTGACGGCCATCGAGGGTCTGGGGGCCACCGTCGAGACCGTCGCCGGCGACGCGAGCGACGTGGAGCAGATGTCGTCGGTGTTCGCTCGGTTCGGCCAAGGCTCGCCCGCTTTGCGCGGGGTGATCCATGCGGCGGCGGCGCCCGGCTCCGTCTCCTTGCGCGAGATGACGCTCGATGCGCTCTCGTCGGTGCTCAGGCCCAAGGTCGTCGGGGCCTGGGTCCTGCACGGGCTCACCTCGACGATGGACCTCGATTTCTTCTTGATGTTCTCGTCGACCACCGGGCTTCTGGGCGCGCGGGACCTCGGGCACTACGCAGCTGCGAACACGTTCCTGGATGCCCTCGCGCACTACCGGCGCGGCACGGGCCGGCCGGCGGTGTCCATCGATTGGGGCGTCTGGGACGAGCTGCGGGGCGGCACGCCCGGCCCGCACAAGACGTTCGCCGGCGCCGGCCTGCGCCACATGCCTTCACCCCGGGCCCTCAGAGCCCTCGGGCATCTGCTCTGCAGCGACGCTCCCCAGGTCGTGGTGGCCAGCGTGGACTGGGCCACGCTGAAGCCGGTGTACGAGGCGAAGAGGCGGCGGCCCTTCCTGGAGCAGGTCGGGGCGCCGACAAGGGCGAGGCCGACGGCGCCGGCGGAGACGGGCAGCGACATCCTTCAGCGGCTGGAAGCCGCCCGCCCGCAGGACCGGCGGGACCTTCTCGTCGAACACGTGCGCGGAGCGGTGGCCAAGGTGCTGAGGCTGGAGCCCGGGCGCGTGATCGAGCTTAGTCGCGGCCTGTTCGACCTGGGCATGGACTCCCTCATGTCGGTCGAGCTGAAGAGCCGCCTGGAGGCAAGCCTGGGGCGCCCGCTTCCCTCCACCTTGACCTTCAACTACCCGAACGTCGGAGCCCTCGTGGATTACCTGGCGAAGGAAGCGTTGTCCCTTGCGTTGTCGGCGCCACCGGAGCCGGTGACCGCGCCTGCGGAGCTCGTGATCGTCGCCGCCGACGACGGCGACATGTCGGAGGACGAGCTGGCCATGCAACTGGCGGAGAAGCTGGCGGAACTGCGATGAGCGAAACGACCCCACCCGCCGACCGCCGCCGCCTTCTCCAGGACGCGATGCGCGCCATCGATGAGATGCGTCGCAAGGTCGACACCCTGGAGCGCGCGCGCAACGAACCGATCGCGATCATCGGTCTCGGCTGCCGGTTCCCCGGAGGTGCGGACGGCCCGGAGGCGTATTGGCGCCTCCTGCACGACGGAGTGGACGCCATCAGCGAGGTCCCGGCGGACCGCTGGGGCAAGGAGATCTACGCCCGGCTGGACCCTGAGGCCGCCGGCCGGATGCCGACGCAGTTCGGCGGTTTCCTGGATCGCATCGACCAGTTCGATCCGCATTTCTTCGGCATCGCCCCGCGCGAGGCCGTGACCATGGATCCCCAGCAGCGGCTCGTGCTCGAGGTCTGCTGGGAGGCCCTCGAGAACGCCGGCCAGGCTCCGGACGGCCTGCGCGGCAGCGCCACCGGCGTGTTCGTCGGGATCACGGCTAACGACTACGTGAACCAGCTCAAGTCCAGCGATTGCCTGGACGTCTACTCCGCGACCGGCAACGCCCACAACGCCGCGGCCGGCCGCGTCTCCTACACGCTCGGCCTGCAGGGGCCGAGCATGGCCCTCGACACGGCGTGCTCCTCCTCCCTGACCGCCATCCACCTGGCGTGCCAGGGACTACGCACGGGCGAGTGCAACCTCGCCCTGGCCGGCGGGGTGAACATCATCGCGTCGCCGGACCAGTTCGTCTCGTTCTTCAAGTGGGGCATGATCGCCCCCGACGGCCGCTGCAAGACCTTCGACTCCGTCGCGAACGGGTTCGTTCGTGCGGAAGGATGCGGCATGGTCGTCCTGAAGCGGCTCTCCGACGCGGTCGCCGAGGGCGACAACATCCTCGCCGTCATTCGCGGCACCGCCGTGAACCAAGATGGAGCGAGCAGCGGCCTCACCGTCCCGAACGGCCTGGCCCAGGAGGCGGTGATCCGGCAAGCCCTCCGCTTTGGCGGCATCCCTCCGCGCGAAGTGGGTTATGTCGAAGCCCACGGCACGGGCACGACGCTCGGCGATCCCATCGAGCTCGAAGCTCTCGACGCCGTCCTCGGCGAGGGCCGCCCGACCGACCGGCCGCTGGTCGTGGGCTCCGTCAAGACGAACCTGGGCCACCTCGAGTCGGCCTCGGGAGTGGCGGGCCTCATCAAGGCCGTCCTCGCCCTCCAGCACCAGGAGATTCCGCCTCACCTTCATTTTCATCAACTCACCTCGGGCGTGACGTTGCTGAAGACGACCGTAGTGATCCCGACCGCGCCGATGCCATGGCTGCCCAAGGAGCGGCGCCGCATCGCCGGCGTCAGCTCCGTCGCCTTCAGCGGGACCAACGCCCACATCGTGATAGAAGAGGCGCCGGCGCCGCCATCTCC
>QHVP01000432.1:5049-6361 GCA_003222295.1 Acidobacteriota bacterium
TGGCCGAACGGTACGCGCGGCATTTCGAGCACCACCCGCAGCTCGATCTCGCTAGCGTCTGCTTCACCGCGGGGTCGGGACGCGCGCGGCTGGCCAGCCGTCTTGCCGTCGTCGCCACGTCGCTGGAGGACGCGCGAGCGAAGCTCTCGGCCGCCGCCGCCGCTGCCGCCGATGAGGAGGCGCCGGGGATCGTGAGGGCGCGGCTGCGCGGCGCGGATCGACCGCGGCTGGCGTTCCTGTTCACGGGTCAGGGATCGCAGTACGCAGGGATGGGGCGTCAGCTCTACGAGACGCAGGCGACGTTCCGTGAAGCGGTGGACCGGTGCGACGAGATCCTGGGCCCTTTGCTGCCGAAGCGGCTTTTGTCGGTGTTGTACGGGGAGGAGACGTCGCTCCTGGACGAGACGGCGTACACGCAGCCGGCGCTTTTTGGGGTGGAGTACGCGCTTTCGGAGCTGTGGCAGAGCTGGGGGATCGAGCCTTCGGCAGTGATGGGGCACAGCGTCGGGGAGTACGTGGCGGCGTGCGTGGCCGGTGTGTTTTCGGTCGAGGACGCTCTGCGGCTGGTGGCGGCGCGCGGGCGGCTGATGGGGTCGTTACCGTCCGGTGGAGGGATGGCGGCGGTTCTGGCGAGCGAGGAACGGATTCGCCGGGCGATCTCGGGCCACGGGTCCGCGCTACAGGTTGCGGCGGTGAACGGACCGGAGAGCGTGGTGATCTCCGGGGAGTTGCCGGCGCTGGAGGCGGCGGTCGCGGAGTTTGCGCGGGAGGGCGTTCGGACGAAGCGGCTGGTGGTGTCGCACGCGTTCCACTCGGCGTTGATGGAGCCGGTGCTGGAGGAGTTCGAGCGTGTGGCGGGAGCGGTGAAGTACGCGGCACCGAGGAAGGCGTTCATCTCGAACGTGACGGGACGGGTGATGGGAGAGGAGGAGTGCGGAGCGGACTACTGGCGGAGGCACGCGCGGGAAGCAGTGCGGTTCGGGGACGGGATGAAGGCGCTGTGGGAGCAGGGCTACCGCGTGTTCCTGGAGGTGGGGCCGTCGCCGACCCTTCTGGGGATGGGGAGGCAGTGCGTCTCGGAGTCGGAGGCGTCCTGGATTCCGTCCCTGCGGAAGGACCGCGAGGACTGGCGGGAGATGCTGGGGAGCGCGGCGCTTTTGTTCACGCGTGGCCTGGACCTGGATTGGGCGCGCTTCGACCATGGCTATCCGCGGCGGAAGGTGGCCCTTCCGACCTACCCCTTCGAGCGACAGCGCTACTGGGCCGAGGGCGCCGTCTCGCGGCCGCGTCCCAGCGCGGCGCGCGGGACGGT
>QHVP01000431.1 GCA_003222295.1 Acidobacteriota bacterium
CGGGAGATGCTGGGGAGCGCGGCGCTTTTGTTCACGCGTGGCCTGGACCTGGATTGGGCGCGCTTCGATCATGGCTATCCGCGGCGCAAGGTGGCCCTTCCGACGTATCCCTTCGAGCGACAGCGCTACTGGGCCGAGGGCGCCGTCTCGCGGCCGCGTCCCAGCGCGGCGCGCGGGACGGTGTTGACGCATCCCCTGTTGGGCCGCCGCCTGCGATCGCCTCTCATCACCGGGGTGGT
>QHVP01000433.1:0-584 GCA_003222295.1 Acidobacteriota bacterium
CGCCATTCCTGTTCCTGCAGGCGCGCCGGGGCGACTTCTCGCTGTTGGGGCGCGCCGGTTACCGGCGGCGCGGGACGCCGTTCGCGCCCTACGGCGCGATGTACGGCACCGGCGACCAGACCCTGCGTGACGAGAAGGAGTTCGTTGAGCTGCGCTGGGACCACTCCCTGAGGGGCGGGCTCAGCCTCTCCGCCCGCGGGTTCCACGACGTGTACCACTACCACGAGAGGGACCCCTACTCCGACGCGGTCACCTACCCGGGCCACCCAGGCTACCTCTTCGATCTCCGGTTGCGCGATCACGACACCGGGGGCGAGGTCCGCCTCACCTACCGCCGGGGCACGCACTTCCTCACCGGTGGCGGCGAGTACCGCTACCGGACGCTCGGCCAGGAGTCCAGCAACATGTTCTTCGAAGGCGGCGGTGCGCCCGGCTCCGGCATCCGGCAGGATGCCCATGGCCGCTTCGGCGTCCTCTACGCCCAGGAGGAGTGGCGGCCGCTGAACCAGCCCTCCCTCGTGCTGGGCGGGAACTGGGCCCACACCGAGCCCGGGAGCGGCAAGGCGCAGCCGCGGCTGGCCGTC
>QHVP01000433.1:604-2867 GCA_003222295.1 Acidobacteriota bacterium
GATCTTCGAGGCCTCCTACGCCGACTATCAGAGCCAGATCCCCAACCCGGCGCTCGCCTCGGAGGAGATCTCGTCGTCCGAGCTGTCGATCCTGTGGAAGGCCAGCCATCGCCTTGCCGCGCAGGCCTATGCCTTCCGCAGCCGCCTGGAGGCCCTGATCCGGGGAGTCACCATCGAGTCTCCGTCCGACGTGGAAGGCGGGGTGATCGGACCGGGGGGGACGGTCGGCGAGCTGGTCGGTCTCCTCCAATACCAGTCCGCGGGCGACGTGAAGTCTTCCGGGGTGGGCGCTTCCGTGCGCTTCCTGTCGCGGCGGTGGCACGCCTACACGAACCTCGCCTATGCCAGCGCCCGCCTCTCCACGCGCGGCTCGGCGCCCGAGCGCCTCTCGGGCAGCCCGCGCTGGTTGGGTTCGGGCGGGATCTCCTTCTCCTCCCGCGACTGGACGGCCTCCCTGGCCGCCCACTACGTCGGACCGGAGCCTCTCGACCCCTCGCGGAGCGGGGCCCTTCCCACCGGCGATTTCGTGGAGGCCAACCTCCGCGGCCTGTACCGGACGCGCCTCGTCTATCCCGTCACCCTCCACCTCGACGTGCTCAACCTGTTCGACCGCGCGGGCACGGTGGCGGCCAGCCCGGTGTATGCGGTACCGCGTCTCCCGATCGAAGGACGCAGGATCCTGCTCGGGGCAGACATCAAGTTCTGATCAAAGGGAACGTAGAGCAAGGCAGCGCCGCGCAGCGGCGGTGCGTTGCGAGGGGGGTTTAAGCGGGGGGCGGCGAACGCCCACCAGGGTGTCGCGTGAGTGCCCCCCCTTACTTAACAAGACCCCCCTAGGCTAGATAAGCCTTGACAGCGCGCCGCTACGCACTTACGATTCCTGCACTCGAATGACGCCGACCACCTTCGTCCGCCGGGCCGTGAGGGCGCGGGCGAGTGTGTGCACGGCGGGCCTTGCTCTGCTGCTGCTGCTGGTCCTGCTGATTCCCATGGGGGGATCTGCGATCTAGCGGCCGGGAGAGCGAGATCGACAGGGACCCCCGAGGGAGACCTCGGGGGTTTTTGTTTTTGGGGGGATTTGGATGAGCAACGAAGAGCCGGCAACGTCTCGCGTGACCGTGTTCGACACCACCCTGCGGGACGGTGAGCAGTCGCCGGGCTGCAGCATGCACCCGGCGGAGAAGCTGCGCCTGGCCCGGCAACTCGAGCGCCTGGGCGTGGACATCATCGAGGCCGGCTTCCCGATCGCCTCGCCGGGCGAGTTCGAGTCCGTGCGGACCATCGGGAGGGAGATCGGCTCGACCACGGTGGCGGCGCTGTGCCGCGCCAAGGAGGCCGACATCACGGCCGCCGGCCGCGCCCTGGAGGGAGCGGCGCGCACGCCGCGCCTGCACGTCTTCCTGGCCACCTCCGCCATCCATCTCAAGTACAAGCTCAACATCTCCGCCCGCGAATGCGTCGAGCAGTCCGCGGCTGCGGTGAGGCTGGCCCGCTCGATCACTCCCGACGTGGAGTTCTCGGCGGAGGACGGGTGCCGGACGGAGTACTCCTTCCTGCGGGAGGTGGTGGAGGCGGTGAAGGAGGCGGGGGCGAGCGTGGTGAACGTGCCCGACACCGTCGGCTACGCGCTGCCCGAGGAAGTCGGGACCCTCATGGGTCGGCTCGTCCGCGACGTGCCCGGCGTCGTGTTCTCCTGCCACTGTCACAACGACCTGGGGCTCGCCGTGGCCAACACGCTGGCCGCGGTGCGCGCCGGCGCGCGGCAGGTCGAGGTCACCATCAACGGCATCGGGGAGCGCGCGGGCAACACGTCGCTGGAGGAGTTCGTGATGGCGCTGCGTGTCCGTCGCGAGGCCCTCGGCATGACGACACGAGCCAGCTCCTCTCCTCCGTCACCGGTATCTGGCCCCAGCCCAACAAGGCGGTCGTGGGCCGCAACGCGTTCGCGCACGAGGCGGGCATCCACCAGCACGGCGTGCTGGCCAATCCCCTCACCTACGAGATCATGACCCCGGAGAGCGTCGGCCTGGGCGAGCGCGTGATGGTGCTGGGCAAGCACTCCGGCAAGCACGCGGTGCAATCACGCCTGCTCGCCCTGGGCTTCGCCCCCTCCCCGGAAGAGATCGAAGCCCTCACCACCCGCGTGAAGGAGCTGGCCGATCGCAAGAAGTTCGTCTACGACGACGACCTTCTCACCCTCGTCTCGCAACCCGTGCACCACACCCGTCTCGCCAGCTACCAGGTGGTTTCCGGGAACCAGCTG